>DATLGR010000075.1:0-20361 GCA_035540415.1 Burkholderiales bacterium
GACGCTGCGCAGCCCGATCGGCGCGTGCACCGCCACCGCCAGCACGAACACCGCGTAGAACGCGAGCCAGCCGACGCCGGCATCGAATGCATCGGCTGCGCCGTGTGCTACAGCGCCTGTGACGTGGTCGCGTGGAACCCCGATTACCTCGGGCCCGCGGCCCTCAACCGCGCCTGGACGCTGGTCAAGGACGAGCGCGACACGGCGCGCGCGGAGCGGCTGCGCGCCGTGGCGGGCGATGCCGGGTGCCACAGCTGCCACACCCACATGAGCTGCACCGAGCGCTGCCCCAAGCGGCTCTCGCCCACCGCCGGCATCGCCGGGCTCAAGCGGGAAACGCTCAAAGCGGCGCTGCGGGGCGAGCTGTGAGCCCGCGGGCCGAGGCCCGGCTCTGGATGGCGCAGCGCGCAAGCGCCGCGGTGCTCGCGGTGTGCGTGGCGGTGCATCTCGCCACCATCATCTATGCGGTGCAGGGCGGCCTCACCGCCGCGGAGATCCTCGGGCGCACCCGCGGCAGCGTCGGCTGGCTCGCGTTCTACGCGGTGTTCGTGCTGGCGGTGGCGGTGCACGCGCCGATCGGGCTGCGCAGCGTCCTGGCCGAGTGGCTGCGCTGGCGCGGGCGCTCGCGGGATCTTTGCCTAGCGGCCTTCGCGGCGCTGCTCGCGTTCATGGGCCTGCGCGCCGCCTGGACGGTCTTCGCATGACGAAGGCCTCGGCCTACTGGGTCGCGATGGTGCATCGCCTCTCGGGCCTCGCGCTCGTTCTCTTCCTGCCGCTGCATTTCTGGGCGTTGTCGCGCTCGCTCAACGAGCTCGACGCGTTTCTCGCCTGGACCGAGCAGCCGCTGGTGAAAGCCGCCGAGTGGGCGATCGTGCTGGCGCTGGCCGCGCACCTGGGCGGCGGCCTGCGCGTGCTGGCGCTCGAATTCCTGCCGTGGCGCGACTGGCAGAAGGGCCTCACTGCGGCCGCGGCCGCGGTCGTGGTCACCGTGGGGCTGGCATTCGCGCTGGCCCTGTAGAATCCTAAAAAGGAGGAACCAACGATGACCAAGCTGATTGCTTTCGTACTGGGATTGCTCATCTCGGCGGGCGCTGCGGCGCAGGCGTGGCCCCAGAAGCCGGTGCGCTTCATCGTGCCCTTTCCGCCGGGCGGCGCGACGGACATTTCGGCCCGGCTGCTCGCCGAGCGGCTCACCTCGATGTGGGGCCAGCAGGTGGTGATCGAGAACCGCGGCGGCGCCGGCGGCGGCGTCGGCGCGGCGGAAGCGGCGCGCGCGGCGCCCGACGGCTATACGCTCTTCTTCCCCTCGGGCTCGGTGGTGACGGCGAACCAGCACGTGTACGCGCAGCTCAACTACGACCCGGAGAAGGACTTCGTGCCCGTCACGAAGGTCGTCGCGGGGCCGCAGGTGCTCACCGTGCCGGCGAACTCGCCTTACAAGTCGGTGAAGGACCTGATCGAGGACGCGCGTCGCCACCCCGGCAAGCTCACCTTCGGCCACGCCGGGATCGGCTCCCAGACGCACCTCGCGGCCGAGAACTTCGTGTGGCAGGCGAAGATCGACGCCCTCTCGGTGCCCTACAAGGGCGAGGGGCCCGGCCTCGCCGGCCATGTCGGCGGGGAGACGCACTTCTTCCTGGGCAACGTCGCGGCGGCGATCGGCCACATCAATTCGGGCAGGCTGCGGGCGCTCGGCGTGACGAGCCTGCAGGAGACGCCGCAGCTGCCGGGCGTGGCGCCGATCGCTAAGACCATCGCGGGGTTCGAGAACACCGGCTGGTTCGGCATCGTGGCGCCTCGCGGCACGCCGCCCGAAATCGTGCAGAAGGTCTACCAGGACACGAAGAAGGCGCTCGACGATACGCAGATGCGCGCGCGCTTCTACGCGCAGGGGCTGGCGCCGGTGGCCAACTCGCCCGAGGAGATGGCGCGCGAGCTCAAGGAGGAGAGCCAGCTCTGGGCGAGGGTGGTGCGAGAGCGCAAGATCCAGGTCAAGTGAAGCTCGAGCCCCGCGCGATCGAGGAGGCGGCGAAGGAGCTCTACGTCCGGGCGCTCAAGCAGCTGCCGCCGGACGTGAAGCGGGGCTTCGACGCCCTCGCCGCGCGCGAGCGCGACGCCGGGGCGCAGCGCATGCTCGGCACCATGATCCGCAACATCGCGGTGGCCGAGCAGACCGACAACCTGCTGTGCCAGGACACCGGCATCCCGATCTACAACGTGTGGATCGGACGCGGCGTGGAAATCGACGGCGTGGCGCTGAAGGAAGCGATCCGCGAGGGCTGCGCGCGGGCCACGCGCGAGCATCCCTTGCGCTCCTCCGTCGTGCACCCGATCTCGCGCGTGAACCAGCACACCTCCACCGGCCGCGGCGTGCCGGTGATCCACATCGACTTCTGCGAGGACGAGGGCCTCGTGATCGAGATGATCCCCAAGGGCTCCGGCTCGGAGAACAATTCCTGGCTGCGCATGGCGGTGCCGGCGGAGGGCCTCGATGCGGTCAAGACCTTCGTGGTGGACTGCGTGCTCGAGGCCGGCGGCAAGACCTGCCCGCCGACCATCGTGGGCGTCGGCGTGGGCGGCACCGCCGACCTGTGCGTGCACCTGGCCAAGGTCGCGGCGACGCGCGCCCTCGGCTCGCGCTGCGCCGACCCGGAAGGCGCCAGGCTCGAGGCCGAGCTCACCGAGGCGGTGAATCTCCTCGGGGTGGGCCCGCAGGGGCTCGGCGGCGACTCGACCGCCTTCGCCGTGCACGTCGAGACCGCCGCCACGCACATCACCATGAACCCGGTGGCGGTGAACATGCAGTGCCACTCGGCGCGGCGCGCGCGCGCCACGTTCCGCGGCGCAAGCGTGGAGTACGGGTTCTAGCGTGCACCACGACCTCGCCCCGCCGATCACCGAGGCCCAGGCCCGGGCGCTGCGCGTCGAGGACACCGTCACGCTGGAGGGCACGCTGTACGGCATCCGCGACGCCACCCAGATCCATCTCTTCGACCGCGGGCGCCGGACCCGCTTCGACCTTAGCGGCCACGCCGTGATCCATACCGCGCCCAACGTGCGCAAGGTGGAGAAGTCGGCCGCCTGCCCCACCGGCTATGCGCCGGTGTGCATCGGCACGACCACCAGCGATCGCATGGAGCGCTTCACCCGGCCGCTGATGCGCGAGTACGGCGTTCGCATGGTCATCGGCAAGGGCGGCCTGCGCAGCGGCTCGCTCGAGGCGTTCCGGGACCTGGGCGGGGTCTACCTCGCCATCATCGGCGGCACCGCGGCGCTCGAGACCACCTGGGTCGAGGCCATCGAGGACGTCGACCTGGACGAGCTCAATCCCGAGTCGCTGTGGAAGTTCCGGGTGCGCGGCTTCGGGCCGCTGCTCGTGGCCATGGACAGCCACGGCGAGAGCCTCTACGCCCGGGTCCAGGACGGCGCGGGTGCCCGGCGCGCGCAGGCCCTGCGCCGGCTCGGGGTGCCTTAGCCCGCCTCGGCGTGCGCTAGAATCCGCGCCACCAATCAACGGGGAGGAAAACCATGCGAGTCCTTGCGCGCAGCCTGGCCGCCTTCGCGGGCGCCGTGGCGCTCGGCGTTCAGGCGCAGAACATTTCGATCGGCACCGGCGGGACCGGCGGGGTGTACTACCCGCTCGGCGGCGGCATCGCCGCGGTGCTCTCCAAGCACGTCCCGGGCATCCAGGCCACCGCCGAGGTCACCGGCGGGTCGGTCGCGAACCTGCAGCTCATCGGCACGGGCAAGCCCTACCTCGGCATGACGATGGCCGACGCCGGGCTCGACGCGCTCAAGGGCGAGGACCGGTTCAAGGGCAAGCCGGTGCCGGTGCGCACGCTGATGGTGATGTATCCGAACCGCATGCACGTCGTCACGATCGAGGGCACGGGCATCAACCGCATCGAGGACCTGAAGGGGCGGCGCGTGTCGACCGGCTCCGGCGGCAGCGCCACCGAGGTGATGGCGTTCCGCGTGATCGAGGCCGCGGGCCTCGACAAGGACCGCGACATGCGCCGCGAGCGCCTCGGCGTGGCCGAGTCGGTGAACGCGCTGAAGGACCGCAAGATCGAGGCGTTCTTCTGGGTGGGCGGCCTGCCGACCGCGGCCGTCACCGACCTCGCCACCACCCCCGGCGTGAAGATCAAGATGATCGACCATGCGCACCTCGTGCCGGCGATGAACAAGAAATACGGCAACCTGTACGTCGAGGACCGCATCCCGAAGGATGTCTACCGCGGGATGGACAAGGACAACGCGCAGGCCACCGTCATGAACCTGCTCGTCGCGCACGAGAACATGGACGACAAGACCGCTTACGCCATCGTCAAGGCGATCTTCGATCATCGCGAGGAGCTGATCCGCGTGCACAAGGAGGCCGAGAACTTCAAGCTGGAGAACCAGAAGGCCGCCGCCTCGCCCATGCCGTTCCATCCCGGCGCCATCCGCTATTACGCGGAGAAGGGCATCAAGATCCAATAGGCGTTGCGACGACGCCCAAGGCCCCGACCGGCATCGCAGGCGGGGCCTTTTTGTTTGGGGGAAAGTCATGAGCGAGGAGAGCGTGCGCATCAACCACCAGCCCGCGGCCGAGGTGAGCGCCGAAGCGCTCCGGCGCGCCGAGGCGATGATCGAGCAGGAGGAGGGCGCGCAGAACCGCTACGCCGGCGCGATGGCGGTGTTCGTCACCGCCGCGGCGGTGGCAATGTCGCTGTTTCACCTCTACGCCGCCTACGAGATCGTGCGCACCGAGGTGCTGCGCGCGGTGCATGTCGCGTTCGTGCTGTTCCTGTGCTTCCTCGTCTACCCGGCCGCGCGCCGCTACCGGCATCGCGCCATGTGGTGGGACTGGGCGCTCGGCGCGCTCGGCATCGCCACGGCCGCCTACCTCATCGCGGGCGGCGACGACTTCATGGACCGCTCCATCCTGCCCAACGCGTGGGACATCGTGTTCGGCGTGGTCCTCGTCGTGCTGGTGCTCGAGGCGATGCGGCGGGCGACGGGCTGGATCATGCCGGTGGTGGCGCTCGCCTTCCTGCTGTACGCCTTCTTCGGCCCCTATCTGCCGGCGCCGTGGACCCACAAGGGCTACGAGATCCCGCGCCTGGTCGGCCACATGTACATGACCCTCGAGGGCATCTTCGGCGTCGCGGTCGACGTGTCGTCCTCGCTCATCATCCTCTTCACCATCTTCGGCGCCTTCCTCATGCATTCGGGCGCCGGCAAGTTCTTCATCGACTTTTCCTTCTCCGCCATGGGCGGGCGGCCCACCGGCGCGGGGCGCACCGTGGTGCTCTCCTCGTTCCTGCTCGGCGGGCCCTCGGGGTCGGGCGTCGCGACCACCGTGACGCTCGGCTCGGTGGCCGCCCCGATGCTGCGCAAGGTCGGCTACGGCCGCGATGCCGCCGGCGGGCTGCTGTCGGCAGGGGGCATCGGCGCCATCATCTCGCCGCCGGTGCTGGGCGCCGCGGCGTTCCTGATCGCCGAGTTCCTCAAGATCTCCTACCTCGATGTGCTGCTGATGGCCACCATCCCGACGTGCCTGTACTACCTGGCGCTGTTCGTGATGGTGGAGATCGACGTGCGACGCTTCGGCATGAAGGAGGTCACCTTCGAGCGCGTCGAGAGCGCGTGGAGCCTGACGAAGAAATACTGGTTCCACTTCCTGTCGCTGGTGTCGATCATCGCCTTCATGCTGATGGGCTTCTCGCCGCTCGCCTCGGTGTTCTGGGCCACCGTGGTGTCGGGCGTGACGAGCCTGCTGCGCCGCGACACCTCGCTCATTCCCTACGACGTGCTTGCCGGGCGCGCGCCGCTGGCGCGCGGGCTGTGGAACTCGGGGCTGGTCAGGGCGCTCTCCGGCGGCTCCGTCGGCGTGCTCAACGTCGCGGCCACCTGCGCCGGGGCCGGCATCATCGTGGGCACCGTGACGCTCACGGGCCTGGGCCTGAAGTTCAGCTCCATCGTGCTCGCCTACGCCGGCGGGTCGCTCTTCCTCACGGCGCTCTACACCGCGCTCATCGTGTGGATCGTGGGGCTCGCCGTGCCGGTGACCGCGAGCTATATCATCTGCGCGGTCATCGCCGCGCCGGCGCTCATTACGCTCGGCGTGCCGGATTTTGCCGCGCACATGTTCATCTTCTACTATGCGGTGCTGTCGGAAGTGTCGCCGCCCACGGCGCTGTCGCCGTTCGCGGCGGCGGCGATCACCGGCGGCGATCCGTACAAGACCACGCTGCAGTGCTGGAAATACACCACGCCCGCGTTCCTCGTGCCGTTCATGTTCGTGCTGGATCCGAGCGGGCAGGGGCTGCTGCTCACCGGCTCGTTCAAGACGCTGGGCGCGGCCGACTGGACCTCGATCGCGGTGGTGACGTTCACCGCCGCGGTGGGCATCATGGCGCTCGCCGGCGGGCTGCAGGGCTGGTTCTTCCGCAAGACCTCGCGCCTGGAACGCTGGATGCTCGTCGCGGCGGGGCTCGCCCTGGTGTACCCGACGACGCTCGCCGACATCGCCGGCTTCACGCTCTTCGTGCTCGTCATGCTGCTGCAGTTCGTCACCCGCAAGCGTGCGTACGCTTGAATCGGACATCCTGATCCTCGGCTCGGGCGGGGCGGGCCTGTTCGCGGCGCTGCACGCGCACCAGGCCGCGCCCGGGCTGCGCATCGCCGTGGCCGTCAAGGGCCTGCTGGGCAAGTGCGGCTGCACGCGCATGGTGCAGGGGGGCTACAACGTGGCGCTCGCGAAGGACGACTCCATCGAGCGCCACTTCATGGACACCATCGAGGGCGGCAAGTGGCTTCCGGACCAGGACCTCGCCTGGAAGCTGGTCACGCTCGCGGTCGAGCGCATCCGCGAGCTGGAGAACGAGCTCGGCTGCTTTTTCGACCGCAATCCCGACGGCACCGTCCATCAGAAGGCCTTCGCGGGGCAGACCTTCGACCGCACCGTGCACAAGGGCGACCTCACCGGCATCGAGATCATCAACCGCCTGGCCGAGCAGGTCTGGGCGCGCGACATCGCGCGGCTGGAGGAGCACCGCGCGGTGGAATTGATCAAGGACGCCTCGGGCGAGGCGATCGCCGGCGTGTTGTTCATCGACATGCGCACCGGCGAGTACGTGCTGGTGCGGGCGAAGGCCGTGCTGCTCGCCACCGGCGGCGGGCCGACGATGTACAAGTACCACACGCCCTCCGGCGACAAGAGCTGCGACGGCCTGGCCATGGCGCTGCGCGCCGGGCTCGCGCTGCGCGACATGGAGATGGTGCAGTTTCACCCCACGGGCCTGCTCGCGGGCTCGCACACGCGCATGACGGGGACGGTGCTGGAGGAGGGCCTGCGCGGCGCCGGCGGCTACCTCCTCAACGGAGCGCGGGAACGCTTCATGCCGCGCTACGACCCGAAGGCCGAGCGGGCGACGCGCGACATCGTGTCGCGCGCGATGTTCGCCGAAATGCGCGCGGGCAACACCACGCCGCACGGCGGGCTCTACCTTTCGATGGCGCACCTGGGGCCGGCGCGCGTCGCGCGCGAGTTCAAGGGCATGGTCGAGCGCTGCGCCGATTGCGGCTTCGACCTCGCCGGCGGCCTGGTCGAGGTCGTGCCCACCGCGCACTACCTCATGGGCGGCGTGGAGTTCCGGCTGGACTGCAGCACCGAGCTCGCCGGGCTGTACGTGGCCGGCGAGGATTCGGGCGGCGTGCACGGCGCGAATCGCCTGGGCGGCAACGGCGTCGCCAATTCCACCGTGTTCGGCGCCGTGGCGGGCGACGTCATGGCCGCCTGGGCGCGCGGCGCCACGCTGGCGCAGCCCGACCGGCACGCGGTCGAGGCCGCGGTGGCGGCCTGCGAGCGGCCCTTCGGGCGCAAGGCGGGCGCCCCCCTCGGCGTGCTGCGCGAGGCGCTCTACGACATCATGTGGGAGAAGGTGGGCATCATCCGCGAGGGCGACGGGCTGGCGCAGGCGCAGCGCGCGCTCGCCGCGCTCGAAACCGAGCTCGATGCCTGCGGCCTGGCGGACCATAATCGGGCTTTCAACCTCACCTGGCACGACTGGATGAACTTGAGGAGCCTCGTCGCGGTAAGCCGGGCGATCGCGGCGGCGGCCAGCGCCCGCGGCGATTCGCGCGGGGCGCACTACCGCGCCGACTTCCCCGAGACCGGGCCGCTCGAGCGCTCGGCGTTCACCAGCCTGCGCGCGGACCTGGCCGTTTCCATGAAGCCGGTGGCCTTCACGCGCGTGCGCCCCGGGCAGACGCTGCTCGCCGATGTGGCCTGAGGCGATCCACCGGGAGCTCGCCGCCGCGGCGATCCGGCTCGTCGGCTACGTGCCCGACGCCGGCCACAAGCGGCTGATCGAGCTGTGCCAGGCCGACGCCGCGATGCGCGCGGTGGTGCTCTCGACGGAGGAGGAGGGCATCGGCCTCGCGGCGGGCGCCTGGCTCGGCGGCGAGCGCAGCGTGCTGCTGATGCAGTCGAGCGGCGTGGGCAACATCGTCAACGCCCTCGGCATGGTCAAGGAATGCCGCTTCCCGCTCGTCACCCTGGTGACGATGCGCGGCGAGGAGGGCGAGTTCAATCCGTGGCAGGTGCCGATGGGCCAGGCGACCCGCGCGGTGCTCGAGGCCATGGGCACGGTCGTGCAGCGCCCGGCGAGCGCCGAGGAGATCGCGCCCACGGTCAGCGCCGCGCTGCGGCTCGCCTACAACAGCTACGCCTCGGTGGCGGTGCTGATTCCCCAGCGCGTCATCGGGATCAAGAGCTTCCAGGAGCAGGCCGGCCAATGATGCGCAGGCGCGAAGTGGTCAAGAAGCTGCTCGAGCAGCGCGGCGAGCTCCTCGTCGTGGCGGGGCTCGGCTCGACCGCCTGGGACATCACCGCCGCCGGCGACGCGCCGCTCAGCTTCCCGATGTGGGGCGCGATGGGCCTCGCGGCGATGACGGGGCTGGGCCTCGCCCTCGCGCAGCCGCGGCGCCGGGTGCTGGTGATCACCGGCGACGGCGAGATGCTGATGGGCCTGGGCGCGCTCGCCACGGTGGGCGTGCAGCAGCCGGCCAACCTCAGCATCGTCGTCATCGACAACGAGCGCTACGGCGAGACCGGAATGCAGGCCACGCATACCGCGGGTGGGGTGGACCTCAACGCCGTGGCGCGCGGCTGCGGGCTACGGATCCTCTCCGGTGACCTGCAGGAGATCCGCGCCGCGGTCCACCACCGGCCGGGCCCTCACTTCGCCGCGGTGAAGGTGCAGGCCGAAAAAGTCCCGCTCGTGCTGCCGCCGCGCGAGGGGGCGCTCCTCAAGGCGCGCTTCCGGCGCGCGCTGCTGGGACCCGACGCCGACAACGTCTAGCCGACGTGCTGCCGGAAGAACTCCAGCGTCCGGCTGCGCGCCTGCTTCGCCGCGGCGGCATCGTAGGAGCCGCGGTGATCGCAGTTGAAGCCGTGGTCGGCCGCATAGATGAAGATCGGGTGCTTGGAATGGCGCTCGGCCAGCTTGCGCACGCCCGCGACGGGGATGTGCGCATCTTTTTCGCCGAAGTGCGCCATCAGCGGCACCCTGGGCTCGAGCTCGGCGTTGTCCAGGATGCCGCCGCCGTAGTAGGGCACGGCGGCGGCGAGGCCGTCGAGCTTCGCCGCCGCGAGCCAGGTCACCAGCCCGCCCCAGCAATAGCCGACGATGCCGACCTTGCCCGCTTCGGAGGCGGCCTTGATGGCGGCCGCCGCGTCCTTGAGCGCCATGTCGTTGGTGACCTTGCCGCGGATCTCGCGGCCCTTGGCGATGTCCTCCGGCGTGTAGGCGAGCTCGACGTTGCGGCTCACGCGGTCGAACAGCGCCGGTGCGATGGCGAGATAGCCGTCGGCGGCATAGCCGTCGGCGACCTCGCGGATGTGGCGGTTGACGCCGAAGATCTCCTGGATCACGACGATGCCGCCGCGCGGCCTGCCCGCGGGCTCGGCACGGTAGGCGGCGAGCCGGTGACCGTCGGCGGCGGTGAGTTCGATCGTCTTGCCCATGGCGGTTCTCCTCGATTGAAGTCCGGCGGCTAGAATCTCCGCGATGAAGAAGCCGGCGCAAGAGCTGTTTCGCCTGGCCTGCTCGGCGCTGGAGCGGGCCGGTGCGCATCGGGCGATGGCCGAGGCGGCGGCGCGCCACCTGGTGGCGGCCGAGGCCCAGGGCCTGCCCACGCACGGCATGTCCCGGGTGCCCTTCTATTGCGCGATGCTGCGCAACGGCCGGGCCGACGGCGCGGCGCACCCGGTGATGGCGGCCGAGCGCGCCGGCGTGTGCCTCATCGACAACCGCGACGCGCTGCCCTACGTGTCCGTGAGCTGGGCGATCGACGAGCTCCTGCAGCGCGCGCGGCGCAACGGCGTCGCCTTCGCCGGCATCCGCAACAGCGCGCATGTCGGGGTCCTCGGCATCCACCTCCTGGCGCTCGCCGAAGCGGGGCTGGTCGGGCTCGCGTTCACCAACTCGCCGGCCGCCATTCCGGCCTGGGGCGGCAAGAAGGCGCTCTTCGGCACCAACCCGGTGGCCGCGGTGTTCCCGCGCGCCGGCCGCGATCCGCTCGTGATCGACCTCGCGCTCACCACGGTGGTGCGCGGCAAGATCATGCTCGCCATGCGCAAGGGCGAGCGCATCCCCGAGGGCTGGGCGCTCGATCGCGACGGGCGGCCGACCACCGATCCGAAGGAGGCGATCGAGCACGGCAGCCTTTTCCCCATCGGCGGCGCCAAGGGCGCCATGCTCGCGCTCGCCTTCGAGCTGCTGTGCGCCGCGCTCACCGGCGCAGCGATCGGGCCCGAGGCCGATTCGTTCTTCGCCGAGCAGGGCAACAAGCCGCGCATCGGCCAGGCGTTCCTCGCGATCGATCCCGGCGCGCTCGCCGGTACCGAAATCTTCGCCGAGCGCGTGGAGGCCGTGGTCGCCGCCATGCAGGCCGACCCCGAGGTGCGCCTGCCCGGTGCGCGGCGCTTCGCCGCGCAGCGCGCCGCGCACGCCGGCCTCGACATTCCCGACGACCTTCTCGCGCAGATCGAGAAGCTCGCGGGATGAGCGCCGGGCTGCTCGACGCGTTCTGCGACGCGCTGTGGCTCGAGGACGGGCTGGCCCGGAACACCATCGACGCCTACCGCACCGACCTCGAGCAGCTCTGCGCCTTCCTGAAGAAGGCGCCCACTGAGGCGGAGGAGGCGGATCTGTTCGCCTTCCTCGCCGCGCGCCGCGGCCGCGCCTCGAGCGCGGCGCGGCTGGTGTCGAGCCTGAAGCGCTTCTACCAGTACTGCCTGCGCGAGCGCCACGTGGCCTTCGATCCGACGCTGAAGCTGGATCCGCCCAAGCGCGCGCCGCGCTTTCCGAAGACCTTGTCCGAGGCCGACGTGGAGGCGCTGCTCGCCGCGCCCGACGTCGCCACGCCGCTCGGGCTGCGCGACCGCGCCATGCTCGAGACGCTCTACGCCACGGGGCTGCGCGTGTCGGAGCTGGTGGCGCTCATGACCTTCCAGGTCAGCCTGGACGCCGGCGTGGTGCGGGTGATGGGCAAGGGCTCCAAGGAGCGCCTCGTGCCCCTGGGCGAGGAGGCGGTCGAGTGGATCCGGCGCTATCTCGCGCAGCGCCGCGGCGCCGCCGAGGCGCTCTTCGTCACCGCGCGCGGCACCGGCATGACGCGCCAGGCGTTCTGGCATCTCATCCGGCGCTACGGGGCACGCGCCATTCCCGGCCGCAGGCTCTCGCCGCACGTGCTGCGGCACGCCTTCGCCACGCACCTCATCAATCATGGCGCCGATTTGCGCGTGGTGCAGCTCCTGCTCGGCCATGCGGACATCTCCACCACGCAGATCTATACGCATGTGGCGCGCGAGCGCCTGAAGGCATTGCACGCCAAGCACCACCCGCGCGGATGAAGACCCCGGCGACCGAGTTCCTGCGGCAGCGCGGCGTGCCGTACACCGAGCACCATTACGAGTACCTCGAGCATGGCGGCACGCGGGTCTCGGCGCAGGCGCTGGGCGTCTCCGAGCACGAGGTGGTGAAGACACTGGTGATGCAGGACGAGCACGCCAGGCCGCTGCTCGTGCTGATGCACGGCGACCGCAAGGTCTCCACCAAGAAGCTCGCGCGCCAGGCCGGACGCAAGTCGATCGAGCCCTGCGCGCCCGAGGTCGCCCAGCGCCACACCGGCTTCCAGGTGGGAGGCACCTCGCCCTTCGGCACGCGCAAGGCGCTGCCGGTGTTCATGGAGCGCTCCATCGCCGCGCTGCCGGCGGTCTACATCAACGGCGGCCGCCGCGGATTTCTCGTGCGCCTGCGCAGCGACGATCTGCGCCGGGTGCTCGCGCCGCACCTGGTGGACGTGGCCCTGGAGGCCTAGGACGGGCCTCCTAGCTGCGCCGGCGCTCGACCGTGACGCCGACGAGCCCCGCGTCCTTCAGGATGCCGAGCTTGGCGATCGACACCTTGACCCACGCGGCGCCGAATTCCTCGAGCACCAGCCGGGCGATGCGGTCGGCCAGGGTCTCGACGAGATTGACGTGCTCGGAGGAGATCTCGCGGATGCGCGCGGTGACCTTGTCGTAGTCGATGCAGTCGGCGACGCGGTCGCTTTCGAACACCGCGCGGTTGGCGATGCCGATCTCCAGGTCGATGCGCACCGTCTGCGGCACCACGCGCTCGCGGCGGTGAAAGCCGATCAGCGTCTGCAGCCGCAAGTCGCGCACGAAGATGTGGTCCATCGGCCGGGCCATTATAGGGGGCGGCCCCGTTAGAATGCGCCGCCATGACTGCCGATCCGCTCGCTTTCGCGCTCAGCATCGTTGCGGCCTATCTCCTCGGATCGGTGTCCTTCGCGATCGTGGTCAGCCGGTTGCTGCGCCTGCCGGATCCGCGCAGCTACGGCTCGCGCAATCCCGGTGCCACCAACGTGCTGCGCACCGGGAGGCGCGCCGCGGCGGCGCTCACCCTCGCCGGCGATTTCGGCAAGGGCTGGCTCGCGGTGGCGCTCGCGTGGCACCTCGGCGGCGACGCGCCCGCCGCCGGCATGGCGGTCTTCCTCGGCCATCTCTACCCGGCGTTCCACCGCTTCCAGGGCGGCAAAGGCGTCGCCACCGCGGCGGGCGTGCTGTTCGGCTTCAACCTGTGGCTGGGGATCGCGACGGTCGCCACGTGGGTGGCGATCGCGGTGTTCTTCCGCTATTCGTCGCTCGCGGCGCTGGTGGCGGCGCTCTTTGCGCCGGTCTACGCCTGGTGGCTCTTCGGCCTGAGCCCGATCCTGCCGGTGGTCGCGGCGATCGCGCTGCTGCTCATCTGGCGCCACCGCGAGAACCTGCGCCGCCTCGCCGCCGGGACCGAATCGCGCATCGGCGAGAAGAAGGCTAGCCCGTCAGGTCCCAACGCGGCTTGACGCCGAACCCGGTGGCGGAAGGCTGCGCGGCGTGCGGGCCGGTTCCGGGCGCGGCGAGCCGCAGCGCGGCGGCAAAGGCGATCATCGCGCCGTTGTCGGTGCATAGCTCCGGCTCGGGATAGAACACCTCGAAGCCGCGCCGCTCGCCTGCGGCGTCGAGCGCGGCGCGCAGCTGTCGGTTGGCGCCGACGCCGCCGGCCACCACCAGGCGCCCGATGCCGGTGGCGGCAACCGCGGCGGCGCACTTGGCGACGAGCACTTCCACCACCGCCTCCACGAAGGCTCGTGCCAGATCGGCCGGCGGCGGCTGCTCGTTGCGCAGCACCGTGATCACCGCGGTCTTGAGACCGGAGAAGCTGAAGTCGAAGTCGCCGCTGTCGATCATGGGGCGCGGCAGGCGGCACGCGCCGGGGCGGCCCTGCTCGGCCAGGAGCGACACCGCCGGCCCGCCCGGATAGCCCAGGCCGAGCACCTGGGCGGTCTTGTCGAAGGCCTCGCCGGCAGCATCGTCCTGGGTCTCGCCCAGCAGGGCGTAGCGGCCCACCCCCTCCACGCGTAGAAGCTGCGTGTGGCCGCCCGAAACGAGCAGCGCGACATAGGGGAACCGCGGCGGCCGCGCCGAGAGCAGCGGCGAGAGCAGGTGCCCTTCCAGGTGATGGATGCCCAGCGCCGGGATGCCGAGCCCCAGCGCCAGCGCGTGGGAAAACGAGGCGCCGACGAGGAGCGCGCCCGCGAGCCCCGGGCCCTGCGTATAGCCCACGCCCCGGAGCTCGGCCAAAGACCACGCCGCCTCGTCCAGCACCCGGCGCGTGAGCGGCACCAGGCGCCTGACATGATCGCGCGAGGCGAGCTCGGGCACGACCCCGCCGTACACCTCGTGCAGGTCGACCTGCGAGTGCACGGCGTGCGCGAGCAGTCCGCCGCCGGCGGCGTCGTAGAGCGCCACGCCCGTCTCGTCGCACGAGGTCTCGATGCCGAGGATCAACATGCAGGGGGATTTTGATACAATTCAGCCCCTTTCAGAGGGCCGAGGGCTGGATGCCGACCGTACGCGTCAAGGAAAACGAGCCGTTCGAAGTCGCGATGCGCCGCTTCAAGCGCACCGTGGAGAAGACGGGCCTGCTCACCGAGCTGCGCTCGCGCGAGTACTACGAGAAGCCGACCGCCGAGCGCAAGCGCAAGCTCGCGGCCGCGGTGAAGCGCCATCACAAGCGTCTGCGTAGCCAGATGCTGCCGCAGAAGCTTTACTAGCCGTCCCCGCATTCCCCTCAAGCAGAACATCTCGGAAGACATGAAGGCGGCGATGCGCGCCAGGGACGCGGCGCGCCTGTCGGCCATTCGTCTCATCCTCGCGGCCATCAAGCAGAAGGAAGTGGACGAGCGGGTCGAGCTCGACGACCCGGCGGTGCTCTCCATCCTCGAAAAGATGGTCAAGCAGCGCCGCGAGTCGATCGCCCAGTTCGAGGCCGCCGGCCGCACGGATCTCGCCGCGGCCGAGAAGTTCGAGCTGGGCGTGCTGTGCGCCTATCTGCCGCAGCCGCTCGACGACGCCGGGATCGAAGCGGAAGTCGCCGCCGCCGTCGCCGCCACGGGCGCGAGCGGCATCAAGGACATGGGCAAGGTCATGGCGGCGCTCAAAGGCCGCCTGGCCGGCCGCGCCGACCTCGGCAAGGTCTCGGCGCTGGTGCGCCAGCGCCTGTCCGGCTGAAATTCCGGGCGACGGCCCGGATTCTTTGCCAGAATCGCCGGGTCCATGATCCCGGACTCGTTCAAGCAGGACCTGCTCAATCGCGTCGATATCGTGGAAGTCGTTTCGCGCTACGTGCGCCTGAAGAAGGGCGGCGCGAACTACCTCGGGCTGTGCCCGTTCCACGGCGAGAAAACCCCTTCCTTCACCGTCAGTCCGGCGAAGCAGTTCTACCACTGCTTCGGCTGCGGCGCCCACGGCAACGCCATCGGGTTCCTGATGAGCTACGCCAGCCTCGGCTACATCGACGCGGTGAAGGACCTCGCCGCGGGCGTCGGCATGCAGGTGCCCGAGGCGCCCCCGCGCAGCCCCGAGGAAGCCGCGCGCCGCGAGCGCGAGCCCGACCTGCAGGCGGTGATGGAGCGGGCCATGGCCTTTTACCGGGCGCAGCTCAAGAAATCGCCGCGCGCGATCGCTTACCTCAAGGGCCGCGGGGTCAGCGGCGAGATCGCGGCGCGCTTTCGCATCGGCTATGCCCCGGAAGGCTGGCAGGGCCTGCAGGCGGCGTTTTCCGACTATGGCGACAAGGCCCTGGTGGAATGCGGGCTCGTGATCGAGTCCGAGGGCAAGCGCTATGACCGCTTCCGCGACCGCGTCATGTTCCCGATCTTCAATGCGCGCGGCGCGGTGATCGGCTTCGGCGGCCGGGTGCTCGGCGAGGGTGAACCCAAGTACCTGAATTCGCCGGAAACATCGCTGTTCGAGAAGGGCCGCGAGCTCTACGGCCTCGTGCAGGCGCGCGAGGCGGTGCGCGAGGCCGAGCGCCTGGTCGTGGTCGAGGGGTACATGGATGTCGTCGCGCTGGCGCAATACGGCGTGGGATACGCCGTCGCCACGCTGGGTACGGCCACCACGCCGGTCCACGTCTCGAAGCTGCTGCGGCTGGTCGACGAGCTCGTGTTCTGCTTCGACGGCGACGCGGCCGGCCGCAAGGCCGCCTGGCGGGCGCTCGAGGTGAGCCTCGCCATCGTGCCGGACCACAAATCCATCCGGTTCCTGTTTCTGCCGCAGGGCGAGGACCCCGACAGCTACGTGCGCCGCCACGGCAGGGAGGCCTTTGAAAAGCAGGTGCGCGAGGCGCAGCCGCTGTCGGATTTCCTGCTCGGCGAGCTGCGCGGCGCGTCGGATTTCTCGAGCGCCGAGGGGCGCGCGCGGTTCGTCGCCGCGGCCCGGCCGCACATCCAAAAGCTCGCCGCGCCGGGGCTGCGCGTGCAGCTCGTGAACGCGGTGGCGGAGCTCGCACGCGTCTCCGAGCCTGACGTCCGCCAGCTGCTGGAGCTGCCGCGCGCGAGCTACGCGCGACCGGCGCCGCGGCGGCCGCGCTACGACGCGCCCAGCACGCCGGAATGGACCCTGCTCGCCTGCCTGCTGTCGGACCTTGCGCTGCTCGAGCACGTCAACGCGGCGCTGCTCACCCCGGGCCTTGCCGAGACCGAGGCGATCCTCGCCATCCAGGCGCACTGCGTGCAGGCGGAGGAGCCTTCGTTTCCCCTGCTGATGGAGGCCCTGGAGCGGCACCCGCACCTTGATCTCGTGCTGCGTGCCCAAAGATATGCAGACGAAGTGGGCTTCGATTCCGAGGCCGCCCGCTTCGAGATCCAGGAGGCGCTCACGAAGCTCGAGCTCAAGCGCCGCAAGCAGGAGCTCGACGAGCTGCTCGGGCGCGGGCTCACGTCCAAAGCCGACCTCGTCGCCTTCCAGGAGAAGAACCTGGCGTACAAAAGGCTCCAAGGGGCACTTCCAAGCCCTTGAGCGGTCTCCTATAATGCGCGGTTCCGTTTTTCGGCGCTAGTCGCTTGATATTTCGAATTTTGCTGGCAAAGCAGGCAGTTAGTCACCCGGGGGAAGGATGGTTCTGAAGCGCAAGTCGAAGGTGAAGAAGGTCCAGGCGGCCAAGAAGAAGGCGAGGTCCGTCCGCAGCGTCAAGGCAGCCAAGCCGCGTCCGCGGCCGCAGCCGGCCCGTAAGCTGCTGCGCGCCAAGCCGCCGGCGCGCGCGCAGAAGCCGGCGGAGCCCAAGGCGAAGGCGGCGGGCAAGGCGCTCGCGGCGAAGCCCGCGCCGCAGCCCGCCGACAAGAAAGCCAAGACCCCCATCAAGAGTGCCAAGCAGGCGCTCGAGCTCCTCGAGGCCAAGGTCGCCGAGGCCAAGACCAAGGCCAAGGGCCCGCGCTCGGGCCGCCGCGGCCGCCGCGACGAGTGGCTGATCCCGGCCGAGATGCCCAAGGAAGACGCCGAGACGCGCCGCACGCGCCTCAAGAACCTGATCAAGCTCGGCAAGGAGCGCGGCTTCCTCACCTATTCCGAGATCAACGACCATCTGCCCGACGATCTGGTCGACGCCGAGCAGATCGAGGCCATCATCTCGACCTTCGGCGACATGGGCATCCAGGTCTACGACCAGGCGCCCGACCAGGAAACGCTGCTCATCGCCTCCGACGCGCCGCCGGTCGCCCAGCCCGATGACGACGTCGAGGAGCAGGCCGAGGCGGCGCTCTCGACCGTGGACTCCGAGTTCGGCCGCACCACCGATCCGGTGCGCATGTACATGCGGGAGATGGGCTCGGTGGAGCTGCTCACGCGCGAGGGCGAGATCGAGATCGCCAAGCGCATCGAGGAAGGCCTGCGCCACATGATCCAGGCGATCAGCGCCTGCCCGACGACGGTGCACGAGATCCTCGACCTCGCCGAGAAGGTCGAGAAGGAGGAGATGCGCATCGACGAGGTGGTCGACGGCCTGATCGACCCCAATGCCAAGGACGACTTCGATCCGAAGCGCGCCGAGGCCGCGTCGGAAGACGACGAGTCTCAGATCGAGGAGGACGAGGAAGAGGACGAGGAAGCGGCCGATGCCGCCCAGTCCGCCAGCCTCCTCGCGCTGCGCAACGAGGCGCTCGAGAAGTTCGCCCGCATCCGCCGCCTGTACGAGAAGATGCTCAAGGCGCTGGAGAACAAGGGCTCCAAGGACAAGGATTACCTGCGCGCCCGGGACCAGATCTCCAACGAGCTCATGGCCATCCGCTTCACCGCGCGCACCGTCGAGCGCCTCTCCGACAGCGTGCGCAGCCTGGTGGACGAGATCCGGCGCCACGAGCGCGGCATCCACGACATCGCGGTCGACAAGGCGCAGATGCCGCGCCAGCACTTCATCAAGGTGTTCGCGAGCACCGAAGGCTCGCGGCGCTGGCTCAGCGCCGAGATCAACGCCGAGCAGCCCTGGAGCGAGCAGCTGCGCCGCGTCGAGCCCTCGATCCTCGAGCTCCTCTCCAAGATCCAGGCGGTGCAGCAGAAAATCGGCATCCCGGTGCGCGAGCTGAAGGAGATCAACAAGCAGATGTCCACCGGTGAGGCCAAGGCCCGCCGCGCCAAGCGCGAGATGACCGAGGCCAACCTGCGCCTGGTGATCTCGATCGCCAAGAAGTACACCAACCGCGGCCTGCAGTTCCTGGACCTGATCCAGGAGGGCAACATCGGCCTCATGAAGGCGGTGGACAAGTTCGAATACCGCCGCGGCTACAAGTTCTCGACCTACGCCACGTGGTGGATCCGGCAGGCCATCACGCGCTCGATCGCGGACCAGGCGCGCACCATCCGCATCCCGGTGCACATGATCGAGACCATCAACAAGATGAACCGCATCAGCCGCCAGATCCTGCAGGAGACCGGCCAGGAGCCCGACCCGGCCACCCTCGCGCAGCGGATGGAGATGCCCGAGGAGAAGATCCGCAAGATCCTCAAGATCTCCAAGGAGCCGATCTCCATGGAGACGCCGATTGGCGACGACGACGACTCGCACCTGGGCGACTTCATCGAGGATCAGTCGACCCTGGCCCCGTCGGACGCGGCGACTTTTGCTTCTTTGAGAGATGTCACCAAAGAAGTCCTCGACACCCTCACCCCGCGCGAGGCCAAGGTCCTGCGCATGCGCTTTGGCATCGAGATGTCCACCGACCACACGTTGGAAGAAGTCGGCAAGCAATTCGACGTCACGCGCGAGCGCATCCGCCAGATCGAGGCCAAGGCACTGCGGAAGCTCCGCCACCCCTCGCGCTCGGAGCGCCTGAAGAGCTTCCTCGACCAGGAAGGCTAGGCAGGCCGGGGGTCGAGCCCCGGAGGACAAAAAAGGCCGCCGCTTGCGGCCTTTTTTGTCTATAAACGCGGCAACGGGCCGGTAGCTCAGCCGGTTAGAGCAGGGGACTCATAATCCCTTGGTCCTTGGTTCGAATCCAAGCCGGCCCACTAGTCGTTCGTTCGCTCCCTCATGAGGCGAGCGGCAGGGTTCATCCCCATGAACAACATCGTGTACCTGGGCCCGGCGCCGGTCGACGACCAGCCGGAGACGGATCGTGATCAATGCTAGGAGTTTCCTCGGTTGCAAGTGCGTCCTTGCGCCCGCGCTGCTGACCGTTGCGCAGCTCGCGGCGGCGAATAGCGACATCGGCGGAGTGGTGACGGGGCCGAAGGGTCCCGAGGCGGGGGTGTGGGTGATCGCGGAGACTACCGACCTGCCGACGAAATTCGCGCGCATCGTGGTGACGGACAGAGGGCCGCTACCCCGTGCCCGACCTGCCCACGGCGAACAACAGCGTCTGGGTGCAGTTCCAGCTTCGCCCACACCCGCTCGCGCGCTAAGCTGGCGGCCATGAAAAAACCCCTCGCCGAGGTCTTTGGCCGGCCCTTCGTACGCTGATGCTCGGCGATTCGGGCGCGCTCGCGATCAACGTGGCGCTGGATTCCAGGCTGGCCTACAGCCCGCTTCGCGATTTCCCCGCCATCACCGCGCTCGCCGCCGTGCCTACCGTCCTGGTGGCGCATCCCAGCGTGGCGGCGAGGCTCCTTCGGCATGGTGCCGATGGAAAACGGCACCGAGCACTATCAGCGCTTCCTCCGCGAAGACCTCGAGCGCTATGCCGCGGCGGTCAAAATGGGGGGATCAGGAGTGAGTAGGCTCGACACCATCCGCACCGATGTGGTGGGCAGCCTGCTGCGCCCGGCGCGCTGGAAGGACGCCCGGCGGAAGCTCGAGCGCGGCGAGCTGGGCGCGGACGCGTTCGCGCGGCTGGAGCTCGAGTGCGTGCGCGAGCACCTGCGGCTGCAGGAACAAGCGGGCCTCGACGTCGTCACCGACGGCGAGATCGGCCGGCTCAATTTCCAGGACAGCTTCGGCCTCGCGGTGAGCGGCTACGAGGCCGCCGCCGAGACGGTGAAGAGCCACGAGC
>DATLGR010000076.1:0-3405 GCA_035540415.1 Burkholderiales bacterium
CCCATGTACCTTGCCCGCTTCTCCTACGACATCGCCCCGACCGACCGCCCGCGCGCCCTGGAGCTCATCCGCCGCGAGGTGGACGCCGCCCGCGGCCGCAAGCTCCAGGCGCGGCTGCTCGTGCCGCTCACCCGCGAGCACGGCGGCGCGGCGCTGCAGTTCGAGGTCGAGCTCGCCAACCTCGAGCAGCTCGAGGACTTCCGCCACCGCGGCGTGGGCTCGAGCAAGGAGACCAACCGCTGGATGTCGGCCTTCAGCAAGATCCTGCGCTCGCCGCCGGCGGTGGAGATCCTTCGGGTCGACGGCGGCGCCGGCTAGCGGCCGCGCCACCCGCGCGGGCGCTCTGGGCGCCTTGTCGAGGGGTCCGTTTACGCCCTACCATGCGGCTTCTCGAAAAAACGACCCAGGGGAGTCCCCGATGCGTTTCGCCCGCTTGATCGTGCTCGCCGCTGCGCTGCTCGGCGTTGTGGCTGCCGCCCACGCCCAGCAGAAGTCGCGCCTCCACAGCATTCTCGAGCGGGGCACGCTGCGGGTGGGCACGACCGGGGATTTCAACCCCATGTCGGTGCGCGACACCGCCACCAACACCTATCGCGGCTTCGACATCGAGGCGATGGAGCAGCTCGCCCGGGACATGGGCGTCAAGCTGCAGTGGGTGTCGACCGAATGGGCGACGCTGGTCGCCGGGAT
The DNA here is from genome assembly GCA_035540415.1 of Burkholderiales bacterium. Taxonomy (GTDB): domain Bacteria; phylum Pseudomonadota; class Gammaproteobacteria; order Burkholderiales; family SG8-39; genus SCGC-AG-212-J23. Next base: position 691 of record DATLGR010000076.1, read on the forward strand.
CACCGCCGACCGCTACGACATCTTCGCCGGGGGCTCGTCGCTCAACATGGCGCGCGCGCGCACGGTCGCGTTCACCGATCCGTACCTCGAGGCGGGCACGGTGCCGCTGACGCTCAAGCAGAACCTGGGCAAGTACAAGAGCTGGTCCGACGTGAACACCAAGGGCACCGTCGTGGCGGTGCTCCTCGGCACGGTGTTCGAGGAGCAGGCGAAGCAGCACTTCCCCAACGCCACCATCCGCTCGGTGGAGCGGCCGGCCAACGGCTTCCAGGAAGTTCTCGCCGGGCGCGCCGCGATCACGGTCACGAGCAACATCGAGGCCTCCACGCTGGTGCAGACGTACCCGAGCCTCGCGCTGGTCGGCAACTACGGCGACATGCGCAACCGGCGGCCGTTCGCCTACCCGGTGGCGCAGGGCGACCCCACCTGGGTGATCTTCCTGAACAACTGGATCGCGCTCAAGAAGGCCGAGGGCTTCTTCGAGACGCTCGAGACGAAGTACAACCTGCGCTAGCGCGATGAGGCGGTGGCACGCCGCCGCGGCCGTCGCGGCGTGCGCGCTCCTGCTCGCCGGCTGCGGCGGGAGCGGAACCTACACCTGGGGCTGGTATGTCCTCAACCCCTTCCACCCCAAGGGGAGCACCAACCTCGCCTTCCTGCTCTCGGGCGCGTGGGCGACGGTCGCCATCTCGGTGGCGGCGCTTTCGCTCTCGGTGGTCGCCGGGACGCTGCTCGCGCTGGCGGGGCTCGCCAGGAACCCGCTGCTGCGCGGGTTCAACCGCGTGTACGTCGAGGTGTTCCGCGCCATCCCGCTGCTCGTGCTGCTGCTGTGGGTCTACTACGGCCTGCCGACGCTGCTCGGCCTGCAATTCTCCGTGTTCTGGGCCGGGCTGCTCACCCTGGCGCTGTCGGACGCGGCCTTCGAGGCCGAGATCTTCCGGGCCGGCATCCAGTCGGTGGCGCGCGGCCAGCGCGAGGCGGCCGACACCCTCGGGCTCACGCGCTGGCAGGGCTTTCGCCACATCGTGCTGCCGCAGGCGGTGCGCCACATCCTGCCCGCGCTGGGCAACCAGTTCGTCTACGTGCTGAAGATGAGCTCGCTCATCTCGGTCATCGGCTTCCAGGAGCTGACGCGCCGCGCCAACGAGCTCAACGTCACCGAGTACCGGCCGCTCGAGATCTACACCTTCCTGGTGGCCGAGTACCTGGTGCTGATCCTGGTCGTTTCCTGGCTGGTGCGCCGCCTCGAGCGGCGGCTCGCCGCCGCGCCGCACTAGCGGCGCCCGCCGCTCAATGGGCGAGAATCCGCGACAGGAAGCTGCGGCAGCGCTCGGTGCGCGGCGCGGCGAAGAGCTCCGCGGGCGCGGCGGTCTCGACGATCTCCCCGGCGTCCATGAAGACCACGGTGTCGGCGACGCGCCGGGCGAAGCCCATCTCGTGCGTGACGCACACCATGGTCATGCCGTCGCGCGCCAGGCCCTCCATCACCTCCAGCACCTCGTGGATCATCTCCGGGTCGAGCGCCGAGGTGGGCTCGTCGAACAGCATCACCTTCGGCTTCATGCACAGGGAGCGGGCGATCGCGACGCGCTGCTGCTGCCCGCCCGAGAGCTGGCCGGGATACTTGTCGGCCTGCTCGGGGATATGCACGCGCTCGAGGTAGTGCCTGGCGAGCTCGGCGGCCTCGGCGGCGGAGAGGTTGCGCGCGAGGCAGGGTGCGAGGGTCAGGTTCTCGAGCACCGTGAGGTGCGGAAAGAGATTGAACTGCTGGAACACCATGCCGATCTCGCCGCGCAGCCGGTCGCGCGAGGCCTGCGTGTCGGCGACCTCGACGCCGTCGACCACGATGCGCCCGCGCTCGTGGTGCTCCAGGCGCGACACGCAGCGGATCAGCGTCGATTTGCCCGAGCCGGAAGGCCCGCAGACCACCACCTTCTCACCCGCGCGCACGCGCAGGCTCACGTCCTTCAGCGCGGCGAAGTCGCCGAAGAACTTGGACACGCGCTCGATCTCGATCATCGCCGGCGCCTCGGGCATGGGCGGCTATCATAGCCGCTCCAACCCAACGCCCCCGAGCCATGCTCCTTCAGCGCGCCACCTGGCAGGACATCGAGGCCTACCTCGGCCGCTCGCGCGGCATCGTGATCCCGCTCGGCTCGACCGAGCAGCACGGCCCCGCCGGCCTCATCGGCACCGACGCGCTGTGCGCCGAGGCGGTCGCAGCCCGCATGGCCGAGCACGCCGCCGCCCTGGTCGCGCCGACGGTGGCGCTCGGCGTGGCGCAGTTCAACCTCGCCTTTCCCGGCACGATCTCGGTGCGCGCCTCCACGCTGATGGCCATCGTCACCGACCTCGTGCGCTCGCTCGCGCGCCAGGGTTTCGAGCGCTTCTACTTCCTGAACGGCCACGGCGGCAACATCGCCCCGGCGCGCGCCGCGTTCCAGGACCTGTACCTCGACTGGAGCCTCGCCGGCGATGCACCCGCACCGCGCTGCCGGCTGCGCAGCTGGTGGGAGTACCCCGAGGTCGACGCGCTGCGGCGCACGCTGTACGGAGACTGGGAGGGCATGCACGCCACCCCGAGCGAAGTGGCGATCACCCAGGCGCTGGCGCCCGGCACGGCCCGCGAGCCGCTCGCTCCCCCGGCGCGGCTCTCCGCCGCCTTCCTGCGCGACCACGCCGGCGACAACCACTGGGACGCCGGCACCCACCGCG
>DATLGR010000077.1:0-1810 GCA_035540415.1 Burkholderiales bacterium
GAAACCAGACGTAGCCGACGGGGGCGTCGGCCTCCTGCACCGTCTGGCGCACGGCGAGCGATACCTTTTCCAGTCGCGGCAGGAGCCGCACCTGGAGGTCGCGGGAAAGGCTCGAGAGCAGGCGGTTCTGACCGGGGACTAGGAAGCGGCGGGTCTGGTCCATGAAATGTCCGGGAATGGCTGACGCGGGTTGGCGGGGATTCCTGACGAGTTTGTACCGAAGGGACAAAAAAGGTTCTATCCTGTCCGTAGATTTCCGGACAGTCCCATAACCATGCGTGTCGCCGCCCTGGCCGCGTCCGCGGGCGGCCTGAGCGCGATCCGCGCGGTGCTCGCGGGGTTGCCGGCGCAGCCCCCCTTCCCACTGGTCGTGGTGCAGCACATCGACCGGCACCATCGCAGCCTCGTGGCGGAGATCCTGGCGCGGCAAGTGCCAGTGGATGTGCGCGAAGCGGCCGACGGCGAATTGCTCGCCGCGGGCGTTGCCTATATCGCGCCGGCCGACCGGCACCTGCTCGTCGAGCCCGACGCCCGCCTGCGCCTCACGCGCACCGAGCTCGTGCACTTCGTGCGGCCCTCGGCCGACCTGCTCTTCGAGTCGGTGGCGACGGCCTTCCGGGAGCGCGCGGTGGCCGTGGTACTTTCGGGCACGGGGGTCGACGGCGCCATGGGGGTCAAGGCAATCAAGAAGATGGGCGGGACGGTGATCGTCCAGGACGAGGCGACGTGCCAGTTCCCCGGCATGGTGCAGGCCGCCCTCGCCACCGGCGCGGTCGATCTCACGCTGCCGCTCGGGGAGATCGCGCCCGCCCTGCTGCGTCTGTGCCCGCCGGAATGAGCGGCGAGGACACCAGCTTCGAGGCCCTGCTCGAGTTCCTGCAACAAAGCCGCGGGTTCGACTTCGCCGGCTACAAGCGCCCGAGCCTCATGCGCCGGGTGAGCCGGCGCCTGCAGGTCCTCGGGCTCGCAAGCTACGACGAGTACCGCGACTACCTGGAAGTGCACCCCGACGAGTTCGGCGAGCTCTTCAACACCGTGCTCATCAACGTCACCTCCTTCTTTCGCGATGCCGCGGCCTGGGAAACGCTCGCGCGCCACGTCGTCCCGGAGCTCCTCAGGCGCAAGCCTGCGCACCACCCGGTGCGCGTCTGGTCGGCAGGTTGCGCCTCCGGCGAGGAAGCCTACACGCTCGCCATGGTGCTCGCCGAGGCGATGGGCCCGGAGGCGTTTCGCGACCGCGCCAAGGTCTACGCCACCGACGTCGACCAGGACGCGCTCAGTCACGCCCGCCTCGCCGCGTACGGCGCGCGCGCGCTGGAGCCGGTGCCGCCGGCGCTGAGGGAGAAGTACTTCCAGCCGGCCGACGGCGGCTTCCAGTTCCGCAGCGACCTGCGCCGCGCGGTGATCTTCGGGCGGCACGACCTCGTGCAGGACGCGCCGATCTCGCGCCTCGACCTCCTCGTGTGCCGCAACACGCTCATGTACTTCAACGCCGAGACCCAGGCACGGGTGCTCAGCAAGTTCCACTTCGCGCTGGCGGGCGAAGGCCAGGCGGGGCACCTCTTCCTCGGGCGCGCCGAGATGCTGCTCACGCACAGCGCCCTCTTCACCCCGCTCGACCTGAAATGCCGTATCTTCACGGCAGTGCCCTCGCCGAGGGCGCGGGTGCGCGCGGCCGCGAACGAGGCGGTGGCACCCCTCATCGGAGGCCCCGACTTGGCTGGCGACAAGCTGCGCGAGCTGGCGCTGGAGGACCCCGCCGTCGCGCGGATCCTCATCGACCTGAACGGCGTGCTCACGTTCGCCAATC
>DATLGR010000078.1:0-1645 GCA_035540415.1 Burkholderiales bacterium
CTTAGAATAGCACCATGAAAATCTGTGTATACGGGGCCGGTGCGGTCGGCGGACTGATGGCCGCCTGGCTTGCGCGCGCCGGGCACGAAGTGTCGGCCGTCGCGCGCGGGCGTCACCTCGAAGCCATCCAGCAGCACGGCCTGCGCGTGCGCGACCGCGCGAGCGGCACGCTCGAGGCGCACGGCATCCAAGCGTCGCCCGATCCCGCGCGGCTTGGCGCGCAGGACGCGGTGGTGGTCGCGGTCAAGGCGCAGAGCCTTCCCGACGTCGCGCAGCGCATCGCGCCGCTGCTGGGCCCCGATACGTCGATCGTCACGGCAATGAACGGCGTGCCCTGGTGGTTCTTCGACCGGCTCGCTTTCGGCGAGGGCAGGCTGCGGCTGGAATCGCTCGATCCCGGCGGCCGCCTTGCGCGCGCCATGCCCACCGAGCGCCTGGTCGGCTGCGTGATCCATCTCGCCGCCTCCACGCCCGAGCCGGGCCTGATCAGCCACAACACGGGCCGCCGCCTCATCGTCGGCGAGCCGGGCGGACGCAACACCGCGCGCACGGCGCGGCTCGCCGAAGCTCTCGGCGGCGCGGGCTTCGAGGTCGAGGTCACCGCCGCCATCGAGAAGGAGTTCTGGATCAAGCTGCTCGGCAACGTCAGCTTCAACCCGGTCTCGGCGCTCACCATGAGCACCGCCGACCGCCTGATCGAGGACCGGGAGGTCAAGGCCTACATGGTCGCCATCATGCGCGAGGTGCTCGCCATCGGCCGCGCGGTCGGGGTGGACGCCGACATCGACCCCGAGGCGCGCATCGACATGGCGCGCATCCTGGGCCAGTTCAAGACCTCGATGCTGCAGGACCTCGAGGCGGGCAAGCCGCTCGAGATCGACGGCCTGCTCGCCGGCACGCTGGAAATCGCCGAGAAGGCCGGCGTGGCCGCCCCCTTCACCCGCAGCCTCTTCGGCCTCGTGCGCACCCGCGCCCAGGCGAGCGGCCAGTACCGCCCGCTGCAATGAAGGCGCTCCTCGCCGCCGTTTTCCTGCTGGTGCCGCTGGCCGCAACCGCGCAAGGCGAGCCCGCTGCGGTCGAAGCCTGCCGCGCCTACGCCAAAAAGGAGCTCGCGCGCGAAGGCGTGCAGGCGATCGACGTGGTGCTCGAGCGCGACGCCACGCTCGCGCTCGAGCGCAGCGCGCGCAAGGTGGGCAGCCAGCCGGTCTCGGCGGTGCTCACCGGCAACGGCGCCGTCGTGCTCAAGGCGGCACCGAGCGTGGAGCTGAGCTTCCTCTGTCTGCTCGCCGACCAGAAGCGCGCGGTGTTCTTCAGCTGGCTGCCGCGCCAGCATCCCTCGGCGCTCGCGCAATGCCGGCGCAGCCCGGAGGTGCGCGCCGAAGCACGTGCCTGTCTCGAGCTCCTCCTTCGCACCGCGGAGCGCGATCTCGGCGATGCCTACGCGCACCGCTTCCAGGAGGCGAACGAGCGCGGCGAGGCGGCGCTCGCCGCCTACCGCCGGGCGGCCGACGAATGGCGCCAGTACCGCGATGCCGAGTGCGCGCGCCGGCACGGCCTCGCGCCCGCCGGCATAACCCCCGAGGACTACCAGATCGCCTGCGTCGTCGAGCTCACGCGCCGCCGCGCGCTGGACATGCACTAGGAC
>DATLGR010000079.1:0-2986 GCA_035540415.1 Burkholderiales bacterium
GCCGGCGCCTCGGCCGGACGGGGACGAGGCATCTCGGGCACGAGGGGCGCGGGCTGCGCGGGAGTGATCGTCTTGACCACGGCCACCTGGCGCTCGCGCTTGCCTTCGTCCTCGGCGCCGGGCGCTTTGGGCTCCTCGGGCCGCTCGATCATCTCGTAGCTCGAGGGGACGTGCTCCATCTCGTTCAGCTCGTCGTGGCGCAGGCGCTGCACCTTGTAGTGCGGGGTTTCGAGGTGCGGATTGGGCACGAGCACGATGTTCACCTTGAGCCGCGCCTCGAGCTTCTGGATCTCGCTCCGCTTCTCGTTGAGCAGGAACGAGGCCACGTCCACCGGCACCTGGGCATGCACCGCTCCGGTGTTTTCCTTCATCGCTTCCTCCTGCAGGATGCGCAGGACGTGCAGCGCGGTGGACTCGGTGCCGCGGATGAAGCCGGTGCCGCTGCAGCGCGGGCAGCTGATGTGCGCGGTTTCCTCCAGGGACGGCTGCAGGCGCTGGCGCGACAGCTCCATCAGCCCGAAGCGCGAGATCTTGCCGATCTGCACGCGCGCGCGGTCGAACCGCAGCGCCTCGCGCAGGCGGTTCTCGACCTCGCGCTGGTTGCGCTGCGACTCCATGTCGATGAAGTCGATGACGATCAAGCCGCCCAGGTCGCGCAGGCGCAGTTGCCGCGCCACCTCGTCGGCGGCCTCCAGATTGGTGCGGAAGGCCGTCTCCTCGATGTCGCCGCCGCGCGTGGCGCGCGCCGAGTTGACGTCGATGGCCACCAGCGCCTCGGTGTGATCGATCACGATGGCGCCGCCCGAGGGCAGGGCCACCTGGCGCGAATACGCGCTCTCGATCTGGTGCTCGATCTGGAAGCGGGAGAACAGCGGGATGTCGTCGCGGTAGTGCTTGACCTTGCTGACGTTGCCCGGCATCACGGTCTGCATGAAGGCGCGGGCCTGCTCGTAGATCTCCTCGGTGTCGATCAGGATCTCGCCGATGTCGGGCTGGAAGTAGTCGCGGATCGCGCGGATGACCAGGCTCGACTCGAGGTAGATAAGGAAGGGCTTGCGCGACTGGTCCTTGGCGGCGCTTTCCACCGCGCCCCAGAGCTGCAGCAGGTAGTTGAGGTCCCAGTTGAGCTCCTCGGCCGTGCGGCCGATCGCGGCGGTGCGGGCGATCACGCTCATGCCCTCGGGCAGCTGCAGCTGGTCGAGCGTGTCGCGCAGCTCGTTGCGGTCCTCGCCCTCGACGCGGCGCGACACGCCGCCGCCGCGCGGGTTATTGGGCATGAGCACGAGGTAGCGGCCGGCGAGGCTGATGAAGGTGGTAAGCGCCGCGCCCTTGGTGCCGCGCTCGTCCTTCTCCACCTGCACGATGAGCTCCTGCCCCTCGCGCAGCGCGTCCTGGATGCGGGCGCGGCCGGCGTCGACGTCGGAGCGAAAATAGCTGCGGGCGACTTCCTTGAAGGGCAGGAACCCGTGGCGCTCCTCGCCGTAGTCGACGAAGGCCGCCTCCAGGCTGGGCTCGATGCGGGTGATGATCCCCTTGTAGATATTGCTCTTGCGCTGCTCCCGGGAGGCCGATTCGATATCCAGGTCGATGAGCTTCTGCCCGTCGACGATCGCGACTCTCAGCTCTTCCTGCTGGGTCGCGTTAAACAACATGCGCTTCACTCTGTTTTTCTCCTGCGCGCGCAGGAGCTCCGATGTTCAGTCGGTGCGTGCACTCCTCGCGGGTGGCGTCAACTGGGTAAAAGCCAGCAGAATCTGTAGCCAGGAAGGCATCGGCGGCCGCACGGCCGCCCGCGCGCGCTTCTAGTAGTATCGCTACTTCCGGTGAGCGAAATTAACCAGTGCTTCAGGCCCGGCTGTGGCCAGGCAGGAGGCGGGTGGCAGGTGGACGCCGGGTTTCCGATCGACGTCTACTTTCGGCGCGGCGTGTGCGCCGCGCCTGACTTCCCTGTGCCTCGCAGCTCGAAGCAACCGCCGGATAGTACGGAAAATGAATGACTTAAGCAAGGCGCGCGCCGCCACCCTCGAGGTCGGCGAGGAGGCCGCGGCGCAGCGCATCGACAATTTCCTGCTGCGCCGCCTGAAGGGCGTGCCCAAGAGCCACGTGTACCGGGTCCTGCGCAGCGGCGAAGTCCGCGTCAACAGCGCGCGCGTCAAGCCGGAGTACCGCCTGCGGGTCGGCGACCGGGTGCGCGTGCCGCCGGTACGCATCGCCGACACGGCGGCGCCGGCGCGCTCGGCTCGGCCGGCGGAGTTCCCGGTGGTGCACGAGGACCCGTCGCTGCTCGTGCTCGACAAGCCCGCGGGGGTCGCGGTCCACGGCGGAAGCGGCGTGAGCCAGGGGGTGATCGAGGCGCTGCGCGCGGCGCGGCCCCAGGCGCGATTGCTGGAACTGGCGCACCGCCTGGACCGCGACACCTCCGGGTTGCTGATGGTGGCGAAAAAGCGCAGCACCCTCGTCGAGCTCCATCGCATGCTGCGCGAAGGCGAGGTGGAGAAGGTCTATCTCACCGTCGTGGCGGGGGCCTGGCCGGAGGCGGTGCGGGAAATCCGCGAGCCGCTCCACAAGTACGTCAACGCGGCGGGCGAGCGCCGGGTGAGCGTGGGGGAGGGCGGCCAGGCTGCGATCACGCGCATGCGCCCCCTGAAGCGCGGCGCCGAATTCAGCTTGCTCGAGGTGCGCCTGCTCACCGGGCGCACCCACCAGATCCGGGTGCACCTGGCGCATGCCGGACACCCGGTGCTCGGCGACGACAAGTACGGCGACTTCGCGCTCAACCGGGGGCTCGCCAAGGGAGGGGCGAAGCGCCTGTTCCTGCACGCGGCGCGCCTTTCGCTGCGCCATCCGCTCACCGGCGAGCCGCTGCGCCTGGAGGCGCCGCTGCCGGCCGACATGGCGCAGTTCGTCCGGGCCCGCCTGTCGTGAGGTACCGGCTGGTCGTGTTCGACTGGGATGGAACCGTCATCGATTCGCACGGCATCATCAT
>DATLGR010000080.1:0-1783 GCA_035540415.1 Burkholderiales bacterium
AGGCTGCGGCCGAACGCCTGCGCGATCCACCCGTCGGGTGAGATGACCTTGTAGATGGTTCCGCCGATGCCGAGCATCACGAACGCCAGAATCAAGAATCCGGCGAATGCCTGGGCGGTCGCGCCGGCCTCATGCTTGAGCCAGCCGAAAGTGCGATCCATGCTGATCCTCCCTTTGGACGATCTTTTGCAAAGGGCGTGCCAGAAGTGTCCCTTTATGGGTCAAAGGGTTATGATCATTCCGGGCCAAAGAGTGTCGCTATTTCCGGACGACGGAGTGCACGTTCTTCCCAGGTCCTTGAGCGTCTTCCCTTTTTTACTGTCGCTTGCAGGCGACGGTCTGGGTCACCGCGCGCCGTGGCGTTCCAGCACGCGGACGAGCTCGGCATGCCGCGCTTCCCGCGCCGCGTCGAGCGGCCGCAGCCCCTCGTCGTCGGCGACGGCGGGGTCCGCGCCGCGCGCCAGGAGCCGCTCGACGACGGCCAGTTGACCGTTGCGCGCCGCCCAGAGCAGCACCGACTGGCCGGCGGCGTCGCGCGCCTTCGGATCGGCGCCCGCCCGAAGCAGGAGCTCCGCGAACCAGGCGTCGGCATGGAGCGTGGCGAGGTGCAGCGCCGTCTCGCCGCCCGCGGCGCGGGCGGCCGGGTCCGCGCCGCGCCGCAGCAACGCCCGGGCGAGCGCCCGCATGTCCTTCTCGACTGCCAGGTGCAGAACCGGATCCCCCTGCGCCGTGCGGGCCTGCGGATTCGCGCGCCCGGCTTCGATGAGCGCCACGGCGGCCGCCTCGCGCCCTCGCGCGATGGCGCGCAGGAACTCGTCATCTTGAGCGGCGGCGGCGACGGCGAAGCGCCCGAGCAGCAGCAGCGCCATCAGCCACAGGGCTGCGCGCAACCAGCGGCGATAAGTCGCGGCATCGATGCCGGTGCGCACGCGCATACCGACGAAGAGCGCGGCGACCGAAGGAACCGTGAGGCCGCCAATCGCCGCCCAGGTGGCCGGGGTGAGCGCGCCGGAGGCCGCCCAGGTGGCCGTCTGCGCGCCCTTGCCGAGCGAGAAGCACAGGTTCAAGGTCTGCACCACCTGCGCCGGTCCGAGGCCGAGCAGCATGAAATAGATGAGCAGGATCGGCCCCGCGACGTTGGCGATCGCCTCGAACACGCCGCCGGCGAACCCGAAGGCGAGGCCGAACTGCGCCTCGCGCCGCTGCACCGCCGGGCTCTCGCCCCGCCCCAGGCGATCGAGGTTGAGATAGAGCAGAATGACGAACGCGAGCACCAGCAGGAACGGCTCCGGAGGCGCCGCGAGCAGGGCGAGCGTGCCGAGCCAGGCCCCGAGCACCGCGCCGGCGAGCAGCGGCGCGAACCGGCGCGCGATGGCGCCCAGGCCCCCGCCGCGCAGCGCCGAGATCACGGTGAGCACGAGCGTGATCGGCGCGAGCAACGCGATCGCCGACTTCATGTCGATCACGAGCGCCACGAGCGGCGTCGCCACGATCGGAAAGCCGAACCCGAGCGCGCCGTGCGCGAAGCCCGACACCAGGCAGGCGACGGCGACGAAGGCGAGCGCGGCGAGTCCGAGCTCGGCGATCAAGCGATCACGTCGGCGAGGTGCAGCGCCGGGCGTGCGGCGAGCGCTTCGATCTGCTCGCGGCAGGAAAAGCCGTTCGCGACCACGGCCGCCTCCGGCGCGGCGTCCAGCGCCGGCAGCAGCGCAAGGCCGGCGATGCGCGCGGAGGCCGCGTAGAACTCCGGCCGGTAACCGAACGACCCGGCCATGCCGCAGCA
>DATLGR010000081.1:0-1782 GCA_035540415.1 Burkholderiales bacterium
GGCTACGGCGACTTCGAGGACTTCCTCGCGCACGCGGCGGCGCTCCTGCCGGATGTTCTTGCGGCGGGCGTGATTGAGGCGCGCGAGGAAGTCCTCGAAGTCGCCGTAGCCCTCGTTGTTCCAATGGAACTGGACGCTGCGGCGCAGGAGCAGCCCGCGCGCCTGGAGGAGCTCTGCTTCCTCCGGGCGCGGAAAGAGCACGTGCAGCGACGAGGTTCGGCGCGCGAGCTCGAGCGCGGCCTCGACGAGCTTAGCGCGGTCGGCGTCGGCGTCGGCGAGCAGCCGCGCGCCGGCGACCGGCGTGAAGGGCACGGCGCTCAGCAGCTTGGGGTAGTAGTCGATGCCGTGACGCTCGTGCGCATCGGCCCACGCCCAGTCGAACACGTACTCGCCGTACGAATGGACCTTCGCGAAGAGCGGCATTGCGCCGACCAGGGCGCCGCCCCGGCGCAGCAGCACGAACTGCGGCCGCCACCCCGTGCGCGCCACCGCGCAGCCGGTCTCGATGAGCGCCGAAAGGAACTCATGGCGGACGAAGGGCTGGGGACCGGCAAGGCGGTTCCACTCGGCCGGCGCGACGCCGGCGAGCGAATCGACGACCTGGACGCTTTCCAATGGCGATGATTCTACCGGCCCCGCCGGGCCGGGATACAATCCGCCCTCAGCGTGGGAGATTGCGGGCATGAAAAAAATCGAGGCCATCGTTAAGCCGTTCAAGCTCGACGAGGTGCGCGAAGCGCTTTCGGAAGTCGGCGTCACGGGCCTGACAGTGACGGAGGTCAAGGGGTTCGGCCGCCAGAAGGGCCACACCGAGCTTTACCGCGGCGCGGAGTACGTCGTCGATTTCCTGCCCAAAGTGAAGATCGAGGTCGTGGTGCCGAACAACCAGGTCGAAGGCGCCATCGACGCCATCGTGAAGTCCGCGCGCACCGGCAAGATCGGCGACGGCAAGATCTTCGTCACGGCGGTCGAGCACGTGGTGCGCATCCGCACCGGCGAAACGAACGAAGCCGCGGTCTAGCGCCCGGCTTTCAGCAGCACCATCACTGCGCCGCCGCCGCCGTAGGCGGCGGGCGCCTGGCAGAACGCCAGGACCTCGTCGCGCACGCTGAGCCAGCTCCGCAGCTTGCCCTTGAGCACCGGCTCGCGATTGTGCGAGCCGAGCCCCTTGCCGTGAACGATGCGTACGCAGCGCAGCCGCCGCGCGAGGCAGCGGCGCAGGAACGAGGCCACGCTGCCGGCCGCCTCGACGCGCGTCATGCCGTGCAGATCGAGGCTGTCCTCCACCACCCAGTGCCCCCGGCGAAGCTTGCGCAGGAGCTGGCGCGAGAGGCCTTCACGCAGGTAGACGAGCTCCTCGCCCGACTCGATGGCGTCGTCGAGCGAGCGCGGACCGTGCAGGGATTCGGCGAGGGCCGCGCGCTCGTCGGCCCGGGTCTGGACCGCGAGCGGCGCGGGCTTGGCGGCCCCCGGCGCCCGCCGGCGCGTCGCGCGCAGCGGCTCGACCCCTTCGAGAGCGCGGCGGAACTCCTCGTCCTCAGGCCACCGTGGCATCGAGGTACTTCTCCGCGTCGAGCGCCGCCATGCATCCGGTGGCCGCGCTGGTCACCGCCTGGCGGTACACGTGATCCTGCACGTCGCCCGCCGCGAAGACTCCGGCGACGCTGGTGGCAGTGGCCTGGCCGTCATGGCCGCCGCGCGTGACGATGTAGCCGTTGCGCATCTGGAGCTGCCCCTCGAAGAGCGCGGTGTTCGGGGTATGGCCGATGGCGACGAAAAAGC
>DATLGR010000082.1:0-6082 GCA_035540415.1 Burkholderiales bacterium
GCAGACGAGCATCGACCTGGGACTGCCGGTGCCCGAGCGCAGCCGCGCCGGGCACGTCATCGGACTGGGCGTTCACGAAGCGATGAAAATCGTCGCACCGACGCTGCCGGGCGAGCGCTACCCGGAGTTCGTGGCGCGCTACCGCGAGCACTTCCTCGCCCGCGAGCCGGTGATGCGCCTGTTCGACGGGATGGAGCCGCTCCTGCGCCGCCTGGCGCGCCGCCGCTTCCTCGCCATCGCCACCGGCAAGAGCCGCCGGGGACTCGACCGTGCGCTCGCCGCGAGCGGCCTGGCGCCGTGCTTCGCCGCCACCCGCTGCGCCGACGAGACCCATCCGAAGCCGCATCCGGCGATGCTGCTCGAGCTCCTGCAGGCGCTCGCGGTGCCGCCCGAGGAGGCGCTGATGATCGGCGATACCTCGCACGACATGCGGATGGCGCGGGCCGCGGGGGTGCACGGCCTCGCCGTCTCCTACGGCGCGCATCCGGAACCGGAGCTTCGCGCCTGCGAGCCGCACGGGTGCGTGGCGAGCGTCGCGGAGCTGGACGCGTGGCTCGCCCGCCACGGCTGATCTGCGCCTCGGCGGCGCTCGCCGAGGCGGGCGCGGGCGTGCGCTTCGAGGTCGAATACTTCGGCAGCCCCACGCCGGCCTTCGCGGTGCGAGCCGCCGGCCGCGTGCACGGCTATCTCAACCGCTGCAGCCACGTGCCGATGGAGCTCGACTGGCAGCCCGGCGTGTTCTTCGATTCGGCGGGGCGCGATTTGCTATGCTCGACGCACGGCGCGACCTACGACGCGGCGACCGGCCGCTGCCTCGGCGGCCCGTGCGGGCGCACGCCGCTCGTCAAGCTGCGCCTCGAGGAGCGCGGCGGGCAGGTTTACTTCATGGGAATTTCCGATGACTGAAGACGGCGGACGGGACCAAGGACCCTGGGAGCGAGAGCTCGTGGTGAAGCTCGCCAGCGCGGCGCTCAAGGAGCAGCGGCGCGCGCGGCTGTGGGGCATCTTCTTCAAGCTGCTCACCTTCGCCTACATCAGCCTGCTCTTCGTCATGCTGGTCGACTGGCCGCGCACCGAGGCGACGCGCGGCGCGCGCCACACGGCGATGGTGGAGGTGAGCGGGCTCATCGCGCCGGGAACGGACGCCAGCGCCGAGCGCGTCACGCGCGCGCTGCAGGCGGCCTTCAAGGACGCCAACACGCAGGGCGTCGTGCTGCGCATCAACAGTCCCGGGGGCAGCCCCGTGCAGGCGCAGGCGATCCACGACGAGATGCGCCGCCTGCGGCAGAAGCATCCGGACATCCCGCTGTACGCGGTGGTGGAGGACATCTGCGCCTCCGGCGGCTATTTCGTCGCGGCCGCGGCGGACCGCATCTACGTGAGCAAGGCGAGCATCGTCGGCTCGATCGGCGTGATGATGAACGGCTTCGGCTTCACCGGCCTCATGGAGCGGCTGGGCGTCGAGCGGCGCCTCATCACCGCCGGGGACAACAAGGGCATGCTGGACCCGTTCTCGCCGCTGGAAGAGAAAGACCGTCAGTACGCCAAGGTGCTGATGGACGACATCCACCAGCAGTTCATCGGCGTGGTGCGCGAAGGCCGCGGCGAGCGCCTGAAGGAGACGCCCGAGATTTTCAGCGGACTCGTCTGGACCGGGCAGAAGAGCATCGAGCTCGGGCTCGCCGACGGCTTGGGCAACGTGGAGTCCGTGGCGCGCGAGGTGGTCAAGGCCGAGGACATCGTCGACTTCACGCGCAAGCCCGGGGTGGCCGAGCGCCTTGCGCGCCGCTTCGGGGCCGGGGTTGCCTCGACGCTCGCCGAGCTCGCGCTGCAGGGTCCCCTAGGCGGATTGCGCTAGCAGCAGGAACATCGCCGGGCGCCGGCCGATCGGGTCTCGCGCGCGGCGCCACTCGGCGGCGGCACGCGTGGCAATGCGCTCGCCGGGCAGCGTGAGATCGGCGGCCACGCAGACGAGCGTCGTCGCGCTGCAATGCTCGGCCAGCGCCGCCAGGAGCGTATCGCTGCGGTAAGGCGTCTCCACGAAGATCTGGGTCTCTCGAGCGCGCCGCGAGCGCGCCTCCAGCTCGCGGATGCGCCGCGCCCGCTCGCCGGCCTCGCGCGGCAGGTAGCCGCAGAAGGCAAACCGCTGACCCTCCAGGCCGGAGGCCATCAGGGCCAGCACGATGGCGGAGGGGCCCACCAGCGGCACCACGCGAAAGCCCTCGCGATGCGCCGCCGCGACCAGCGCCGCCCCCGGGTCGGCGATGGCCGGACAGCCGGCCTCCGAGAGCAGACCCATCGCCCGTCCCGCTCGCAGCGGCGCGAGCAGCGCCGCGGGATCCCCCGCCAACGTCTCGATGCGCAGCTCGCGCACGGCGAGGCCCGCGGCGGCCAGAAACGCGCGCGCGCTCTTCGCGTTCTCGACGGCGAAATCGCGCAGCGTCTGCACCGTGCGCAGCGCCGGCGCGGGCAGCGCCTCGGCCGGGGAGCCGCCGAGGGGCGTCGGAATGCCATAGAGGATCACAGCACGCGCAGCCCGGCCCGTCCGAGCAGCTCGGTAAGCGCGATGAGGGGCAGCCCGATGAGGGCGCTCGGGTCGTCGGTCTCGATGCGCGCGATGAGCGCGATGCCGAGGCCCTCGGCCCGGGCGCTCGCGGCGCAGTCGTAGGGCTGCTCGCGCCGCAGGTAGGAATCGATCTGCGCCTCGTCGAGCGCCCGGAAGTGCACCCTGCAGGGCACCAGCCGGGACTCGAGCGCGCCGCTCGCCGCGTCGAGCACGCTCACGGCGGTGAGAAAGTCCGCAGCCCGGGCGCTCAAGGTGCGCAGCTGGCGCACGGCATTCTCGTAGTTGCCCGGCTTGTCCAGCCGCTCGCCTTCGCACACCGCCACCTGGTCGGAGCCGATGATCAGCGCGTCCCGGTAGCGCCCTGCCAGCGCCTGCGCCTTTCGCGCGGCGAGGCGCAGCGCCGTGTCGCCCGGGGTCTCGCCGGGGAGCGGCGCCTCATCCACGCCGGGAACCCCGGTTTCGAAGGCGAGGCCAAGCCGCTCGAGCAGCACCTTGCGGTACCGCGAGCTCGACGCCAGGACCAGTCGCCGCGGCTGGGTCATCGTTCGGTTATCGCTTTGTTTTGACGCTGCTTTTCTCGGATGATATCATCCGCGCCTTTTATGCCGCTGCCGCCGCCCGTCATCGACGGATTCGAGTTCGCGTCCGCCGGCGCCAGCGCCCAAGGGGTCTGGCCGCTCGCCGCGTTCCCGCGTCTTCGCGACTGGCTCGCCTCCGACGAGGGCGAGGTCGCGTACACGCTCGAGGGCATCCACGACACCCGCGGGCGCGCCGCGCTTCGAGTGCGGGTGCAGGGAACGCTGTCGCTTCGCTGCCAGCGCTGCCTGGAGGCGTTCGAGCACGAGGTGTGCCTGGACGAGACTCTCGTGCTGGCCGCGAGCCAGGCCGAGATCGACGCCGAGCCCGCGGACGCGGACGCCGCCGACCGGATCGTGGCGGCCCGGAACATGCCGGTGCGCGACCTCGTCGAGGATGAGCTCATCCTCGCCGTGCCGTACGCGCCGCGGCACGAGAGCTGCAGCGCCGGCCTTTGCGCCGGCGCCGCGGCGAGCGCCTCGCCATTCGCCGGCCTGCGCCGGCTGATGGACGGCAAGCATTGAACTAGACAGGAGTCCACCATGGCAGTCCAGCAGAACAAGAAGTCGCCGTCGCGGCGCGGCATGCACCGCTCGCACGATCATCTGAGCGGGCCGGCGCTTGCCGTCGAGCCGACCACCGGCGAGCGGCATCTGCGCCACCACGTGAGCCCGACCGGCTACTACCGCGGCAAAAAAGTCGTCAAGACGAAAAGCGAAGAGTAATCCCTGGTCACGGTCGCAATCGATTGCATGGGCGGCGATCACGGCCCCCGTGTGACGGTGCCCGCGGCGCTCGAGTTCCAGGGGCGGCACCCCGATGTGAGCATCGTGCTCGTCGGGCCCGCGGCGGCGCTCGAGGCGGAGCTGCGCGCGCGCGGCGCCGCCGAAGGCGCACGCCTGCGCGTGCAGCCGGCAAGCCAGGTGGTGGGCATGGACGAGCCCCCGGCGCAGGCGCTGCGCGGGAAGAAGGATTCGTCCATGCGCGTATCGGTGAACCTCGTGAAGAGCGGCGCGGCGCACGCATGCGTGAGCGCGGGCAACACGGGAGCCCTCATGGCGATCTCGCGTTTCGTCCTCAAGACCATTCCGGGCATCGACCGCCCGGCGATCGCCACGGTGCTGCCGAACATGAAAGGCGGGTACACCTACGTGCTGGACCTCGGCGCCAACGTCGACTGTACCCCCGAGCAGCTCATGCAGTTCGGCGTGATGGGCGCGATGCTGGTGGCCGCGGTCGAGCACAAGGAGCGCCCGAGCGTCGGGCTGCTCAACATCGGGGTGGAGGACATCAAGGGCAACGAGACCGTGAAGCGCGCCGCCGAGCTGCTGCGCGACAGCGGCCTCAACTTCTACGGCAACGTGGAGGGCGACGACATCTACAAGGGGACGACGGACGTGGTGGTCTGCGACGGTTTCGTGGGCAACGTGCTGCTGAAGGCCTCGGAAGGCGTGGCCACGATGATCGTCGGCTTCCTGCGCCAGGAGTTCACCCGCACGCCCTGGAACATGCTCGCGGCGTGGATGGCCAGGCCGGTGCGCAATGCGCTGCGCGCGCGCATGGACCCCGGCAAGTACAACGGCGCGAGCCTGCTCGGCCTGAAGGGCATCGTCATCAAGAGCCATGGCTCGGCGGGCGTGTACGCCTTCGGCCAGGCCCTGGCGCGCGCCGTGGAAGAGGTGCGCAACGACGTGCCGCAGCGCATCGCCGGGCGGCTCGCCGCCCTGCCGGCGGCCGTGCCATGATCCACTCGCGCATCGTCGGTACCGGCGCCTACCTGCCGGAGCGCGTGGTCGACAACCACGAGCTCGCGCAGCGCCTGGAGACCAGCGACGCCTGGATCCGCGAGCGCACCGGCATCGCGCAACGCCACGTCGCCGAGGCGACCCAGGCCTCGAGCGATCTTGCCCTGGAGGCCTCGCGCGCCGCGCTGCAGGCGGCCGGCGTGAGGGCCGAGACGCTCGATCTCATCGTGGTCGCGACCTCCACGCCGGACTACATTTTTCCGAGCACCGCGTGCCTGCTGCAGGCGAAGCTCGGGGTGCGCGGCTGCGCCGCCTTCGACCTGCAGGCGGTGTGCAGCGGCTTCGTCTACGCGCTGGCCACCGCCGACAGCTTCGTGCGCGCCGGCACCTGCCGCACCGCGCTGGTCGTCGGCGCCGAGGTGTTCTCGCGCATCCTGGACTGGAACGACCGCGGCACCTGCGTGCTCTTCGGCGACGGCGCCGGGGCGGTCGTGCTGGCGGCCGGGGCACGGCCGGGCGTGCACGCGTGCCGGCTGCACGCCGACGGAAGCCAGGTCGCGCTGCTCAGCGTTCCGGGCAACGTCGCCGGCGGGCGCATCGTCGGCTCGCCATTTCTCCAGATGAACGGTCAGGGCGTGTTCAAGTTCGCGGTGCGGGTGCTGGAGGAATCGGCGCGCGAGACCGTCGCCGCGGCCGGCATGGCGCTCGCGGACATCGACTGGCTGATCCCGCACCAGGCCAACGTGCGGATCCTCGAGGCGACCGCGCGCAAGCTCGAGCTGCCGCGCGAGCGCCTGGTCGTGACGGTCGATCACCATGCCAACACGTCCGCCGCCTCGGTGCCCCTGGCGCTGGACGAGTACGTGCGCGCCGGGCGCATCCGTCCCGGACAGCGCCTGCTGCTGCAGGGCGTCGGCGGCGGCTTCACCTGGGGCTCGGCGGTGGTGACGCTATGAAGCTTGCGGTGGTGTTTCCGGGCCAGGGGTCGCAGGCGGTGGGCATGCTCGCCGCCTACGCCGGGCTGCCCGAGGTGGCGACGGTGCGCGAGGCGGCGGCGCAGGCGCTCGGCGCCGACTTCTTGCGCCTGCTCGACGAAGGCCCCGCCGAGCAGCTCAACCTCACCGTCAACACGCAGCCCGCCATGCTCGCGGCGGGCATCGCCGCGTATCGCGCCTGGCGCGCCCTGGGCGGCGCC
>DATLGR010000083.1:0-7546 GCA_035540415.1 Burkholderiales bacterium
GTCTACGGCGTCGAGCTGCTGCGCGCGCTCGCCGGGCTCGACGGCTGGGAGAGCCACCTCGTGCTGTCGGACGCCGGCGCGCTGAACCTCTGGCACGAGCTCAGAATGCGGCGCAAGGACGCCGAGAAGCTCGCCGCCGCCAGCTATCACCCGAAGGACATCGGCGCCGCCATTGCGAGCGGATCGTTCCTCACCGAGGGCATGGTCATTGCGCCCTGCTCGATGAAGACGCTCGCCGCGGTCGCGCACGCGCATGCCGACGACCTCGTCTCGCGCGCCGCCGACGTGGTGCTGAAGGAGCGCCGGCGCCTCGTGCTCCTGCCGCGCGAGACGCCGCTCAACCTCGCGCACCTGCGCAACATGACCGCCGTCACCGAGATGGGCGGCATCGTGATGCCCCCGGTGCCGGCGTTCTACGCCCTGCCCAAGTCGATCGAGGACCTCGTCGCGCACACCGTGCTGCGGGTGCTCGACCTCTTCGGCGTGCACTCCGCCCGCGTTACCCGCTGGCAAGGGATGAAAGGAAATCCCCAAGAGCGCGATTGAACGCCTGCGGCTGCTCGAGATTGGCGAGGTGGGCGGCCTGCGGGATCATCGCGAGCTTCGATCCCGGGAGGTTCTCGTGGATCTCGCGCGCCATGGCCGGCGGGGTGGCGGGGTCCTCGGCGCCGCAGATGACCAGCGCCGGGCAGCGGATCTCCTTCAGGCGCCCGGTGACGTTGATTTTGGGGATCGCGGCGCAGCAGCCGACGTAGCCGGCGACCGGGGTGGCGCGGATGAGCCCTGCGACCCGCTGCACGTCCGCGCTCGAACGCTTGCGGAAGTCTTCGGTGAACCAGCGCTCGAGCGTGGGCTGCACCAGCGGCTCCATGCCCTTCGACTCGGCGGTGCGGATGCGCTCCTGCCACATCGCCTGCGCCTCGGCCGGATAGCGGCTCGTGGTATCGGCGAGCGTCAGGCTCGCGAGCACGCCCGGATATTTCAGGGCGAAGGTCTGCCCGATCATGCCGCCCATGGACAGGCCCACGAAGTGCGCCTTCCTGACCTGATTCTTCTCCAGCAGCGCGTGCAGATCGTCGGCCAGCATGTCGAGCGAGTACGGGCCTTGCGGGGCGCTCGACTGTCCGTGGCCGCGCGTGTCGTACGCGAGCACGCGAAAGCGGTCGCGGTAGCGCTCGATCTCGCCGTCCCACATCCGCGTGCTGCAGGCGAGCGAGTGGCTGAACACGAGCCACGGTGCGCCCTCCCGGCCGTGCACCTCGTAGTAGGTCTCGATGCCGTTGACGGTCGCTTTCATCTCAGGTCCTTTCCACGATCAGGGGGATCAACATCTCGTCTTCGCTCGAGCCGCCATGGTTGCCGATGTGCAGGTGGCGCGGCTCGCCGGGGGTCCAGTCCTTCACCGTGTAGTTCCCGCGCATGACGAGGGCGATGTCGCCGACGCGCTCGGCGAGGCGCGGATGCGCCTCGCCGCCGCCGAACCAGCCCTGCTCGACGAGCCTGCGGCTCGGCAGTACCTCGCCGCGGTCGCCGAGCCAGTCCCGGGCCCTCGCTGCGAACTCCGCCGGTGCATGCACGTGGCAGTACGCCACGCGGCGCTCGCCGCAGAGCGGGTAGCGCAGCAGGCCGGCGAGCGCCGGCGGCAGGTCGAGCGAGGCCTCGACCGGCACGTCGATGAAGCCGTGGTCGGCGGTGGCGAGCACGACGCTGTCGGTGCCGGCGAGCCGGCCGCACAGCCGGCCGAAGGCCGCGTCGATGCGGGCGAACTCGCCCGCCGCCTGGGCGCTTGTGCAGCCGTGGCGGTGCGACGTGGCGTCGTAGTCCGGCCAGTAGGCATAGACGAACTTGCGCTCGTCCCCCGACTTCACCGCCGCCTCGATCGTCTCGACCATTTCTTCGAGCGTGCCGTAGGCGCGCCGCTCGGCGCCCGCGCAGTGGTGCACGTTGTAGTCGGAGTCGACGATGTCGCGCGAGGTGACCACGATGGCGCGCGATGCGAGCGCGCCGAAGAACGGCTGCGCCGGGAATGCACGCCCGGGGCTCAGGCCGCGGCGCGAGAGCGGCTGGGTCTCGCCGCGCGCGCGAAACGGCAGCGGTGCCGCCACGCAACCCGCCTCGCCGAAGAGCGTGAACCAACCGGTGAGACCGTGCTCGAGCGGGGTACAGCCGGTGTACGAGGTCGTGATCGCTGCCGCCGTGGTCGAGGGAAACACCGAGGTGATGGCGCCGCGGCGGCGCCGGGCGAGCTCCCCGCCGCGGCCCTGGCGCAGCAGGTAGTTGTCGCCCAGGCCGTCGACGATCAGCAGCACCACGTTGCGCGCCGCCGCGAGCGCCTGCGGCGGCAGCAGGGTGAGCGGCGCGTGGCGTGCCGGCCCGCCGCAGGCCTGGACCACCGAAGCGATGAGGTTGACGAGGCTGCCGCCCGCGTAGTCCGGAGCCATGGGGTCGGGTCGATTTTAGCGTTAGAATGCGATCTTCCCTCCCGAGGTTTTCACCATGCGGCTCGAAGTCCACGTGCATGCCGACATTCCGGTCCTCGACGGCGTTTCGCGACGCCAGCTCGAGCAGGCCTTCGCCCCGCTGCTCGAGTACCTCGACGCCGACGGCCTCGCCGACGTCAAGAGCATCGAGCCCGACGAGCCGGGCATCAAGTACGACGAGAAGGACCTGATGCTGTATCTGTGCTGGACGGGCGAGATCGGCCGCAGCTTCCACGGCGCCCTCGAAGCGGCGCTGGAAAACCTCGGCCCGTACTGCTACGAGGCGGTCGAGGTCGATGTCACCGTATACCTCGAGAACGGCGAGCAGGAGTCCAAGCTCCTCTTCGTCGGCCCCACCGCGCAGGCGATCCACGAAGCGCAGCGCCGCTGCATGGTGGAAGACGTCGCCGCCGTCCTCGGGCGCCAGTTCGGCAAGGAGGACGTGGCGCAGGTCACCGCGCTGGTGAACGAGATGTTCGACCGCGCCTGGAAGGAGAAGGCCTCGCAGCCCAAGAAGCCCGAGCGCGCCTTCGAGACGTACACCCGGCCCTCGCGCAAGAACCTGCACTGAAAAAATGGGGACGTACCCCATTTTCCCTACGCCTGGCGCTCGGAAAATGGGGTCCGTCCCCCTTTCTTGCTGATGGCCGCGCCCAAGTACCCGGGCTTCGACACGCTGGCGCTGCATGCGGGCCAGTCGCCCGACGCGGCCACCGGCAGCCGGGCGGTCCCGATCTACCAGACCACCTCCTACGTGTTCCGCGACACGGAACACGCCGCGTCGCTCTTCAACATGGAGCGCGCGGGCCATGTGTACTCGCGCATCTCCAACCCGACCGTGGCGGTGCTCGAGGAGCGCATCGCCGCGCTCGAGGGCGGGGTGGGCGCCATTGCCACGGCCTCCGGCCAGGCGGCGCTGCATCTGGCGGTGGCCACGCTGACGGGCGCGGGCGGCCACATCGTGTCGTCCGCTTCCCTCTACGGCGGCTCGCACAACCTGCTCGGCTACACGCTCAGGCGCTTCGGCGTCGAAACGACGTTCGTCGACCCCAGAAATCTCGACGCGTGGAAGGCGGCGATCCGCCCCGCCACGCGGCTGCTGTTCGGCGAGACGCTCGGCAACCCCGGCCTCGATGTGCTCGACATCCCCGCGGTGGCCGCGATCGCCCACGCGGCGAAGGTGCCGCTGCTGGTCGATGCCACCTTCACCACGCCGTATCTGCTCAAGCCGTTCGACTGCGGCGCCGACCTGCTCTACCACTCGGCGACCAAGTTCCTCGGCGGCCACGGCGTGGCCATCGGCGGCGTGCTGGTCGATTCGGGCCGCTTCGACTGGGAGGCGAGCGGCAAGTTCGACACCCTCACCGCGCCCTACGAGGGGTTCCACCGCATGGACTTCGAGGAGGAGTCGGGCACCCGCGCCTTTCTGCTGCGCGCCCGGCGCGAGGGACTGCGCGACTTCGGCGCGTGCATGGCGCCGATGACGGCATTCCAGATTCTCCAGGGCGTGGAGACGCTGCACGTGCGCATGCCGCGCCACGTCGAGAACACGCGCGCGGTGGTCGCCTTCCTCGCGCGCCATGCGGCCGTCCACCAGGTGATCTATCCCGAGCTCGCGTCGCACCCCGATCATGAGCTCGCGCGCCGCCTGCTGCCGCGCGGCGCCGGGGCGGTGTTCTCCTTCGAGCTGAAAGGCGGCCGGCCCGCGGGCAAGCGGTTCATCGAGTCCCTGCGCGTGTTCTCGCACCTCGCGAACGTGGGCGATGCCAAGTCGCTGGTGATCCATCCGGCCACCACCACGCACTACCGCATGAGCGACGCGGACCTCGCGCGCTCGGGCATCACGCCCGGCACGGTGCGCCTCTCGATCGGCCTGGAAGACAGCGCGGACCTGATCGAGGACCTCGATCGGGCCCTCAAGGTCGCGCAGAAGTGAATCTGCAGGTCGACGGCAAAGCGGCGTTCGCCTATACCGCCGCGCACGCGCTCGACCCGAAGAAGCCGGCAATGGTGTTCATCCACGGCGCGGGCCTGGACCATTCCTCCTTCGGCCTGCAAAGCCGCTACTTCGGCTACCACGGCTGGAACGTGCTTGCGCTCGACCTTCCGGGGCACGGCCGATCCGAAGGGCCGGCCATTGCCTCGATCGCCGGCATGGCGGACTGGCTGTTCCGGGGGCTCGACTTCCTCGAGATCGAGCGCGCGAGCCTGGTCGGCCATTCGATGGGCGCGCTGGTCGCGCTGGAGGCGGCGCAGCGTCACGGCGCTCGCGTCGCGCGCGTCGCCTGCCTCGGCGTCGCCTATCCAATGAAGGTATCGGAAGCCTTCCTCGGCGCTGCACAGCGCAACGACCATGCCGCCTACGACATGGAGACCATCTGGGGCCACGCGCCGCAGGTGCCCCTCGGCGGCAATCCGAATCCGGGCATGTGGATGTACGGCGACATGCTCGCGCGCCTGCGCCGCCTCGCGCCCGGCGTGCTCTACAACGATCTCAAGGCCTGCGACGAGTACCGTTCGGACTTCTCCGGCGTGCGCTGCCCCGTGCTGCTGGTGCTGGGAAGGCGCGACATGATGACGCCCCCGCGCGGCGCCGCCGCGTTGCAGAAGATGCCGTCGGCAACGACGGTCCTGGTCGAGCTCTCCGGGCACTCGCTCATGGCCGAGGCGCCCGACGCCACCCTCGATGCGCTGATCGGCTTCTTCGCCGCGGGCGGCTAGCGCTAGTCGGCGCGCGCCACGAACGCTCGGGGAAGAAGGAGGGCGAGCACCCAGCCGGCCGCGACGCCGGCCGCGTTGGCCGCCGCGTCGAGCGGATCGAGGCTGCGGTAGCCGAGCGCGCCCTGCGCGAGCTCGAGGCCGATTCCCATGGCGACGAACGCGGCAGCGAGCGCCAGGCGGCGCGCGTAGAGCTGCGAGAACCAGAACATGAGCGCCGCGTAGGCGGCGAAGTGGCCGAGCTTGTCGCCCTGTTCGAGATCGACCTCGAGCGGCGCCGGCGTGAGCGACAGCCACGCCACGGCGCCGATCATCGCCCAGCCGAGCGCGAGCCAGACCGTGCGCAGCCGCAAGCTAGCGACGCCCGAGCGCCCCCAGGGCGCGGGCGATGGCCGCCGCGTCAGCCTGGTCCTTCGGCCGCGCGCCCTGCTTCGTCTTCAGCAGGCCCTCGAGGCTGAGCACGCGCAGGCGGACGCCGTCCAGTTCGACTTCTTCGATGTACGGCTCGAGCTCCTCCCAGCTCAGTCCCGCGGCCCCGGGCAGGACATCGACCGTGAACTCATCGTTGATGCGCACGGCGTAGCGCTTTTGCGCCGCGAACACGTCAGGCTCGGCCGCAAGCTCCCGCGCTGCGCCATCGGGAAGGCGGGACAACGCGACGATCCAGCGGCGGGAATTGGCCGCCGAGGGATTCACCAGCACGTCGATGTCCTCGGTGGCGCGGACAAGGCCGTGCACGCCCAGCGCGTAGCCGCCGATCAGGGCGTACTCCACGTTCTCCTGCTGGAGAAACGAGGCGATCCGCTTCACGTCCTCCCAGGTCGCGGGCCGGGTGTACTCAGCCACGGGCGCGGGCGATCTCGGCCATCGCCTCGGCGGTCCAGCGCTCGCGGTCCTGCCTCATCTCCTCGTGCGAGGCGTATCGAAAGACGCCCTTGGGAGCGCGGCTTGCGAATCGCCCGAGCGCGTCCATCGCCGCGCGCGTGCGCGCCGAGGGCGGCACGCCGACGGGCTCCGGGATGCGGCGCCCGACGACGCGGGCGAGCGGCTGTGCGTCCGGCCACTTCGAGCTCATCGCGCGATTCTAGCGTCCTGCGGAAGGCGGCCGTTCAGAAGAGCGCCATCTGGCCGCCCCGCGCCGGCGGGCGGAAGCGCGAGCAGTCGAGCTCGGCGCGCTGGCGCGGCGCGCCGTGCCCGTTCAGCCCGAGGCGGCGGCACGCGAGCTCGAAGCGCTTCTCCAGGAGCCCGGCGTAGGTGCCCGTGCCGCTCATGCGGGTGCCGAAGCGCGGATCGTTGTCGCGCCCGCCGCGCATCTGGCGCACGATGCTGATGACGTGCTCGGCACGCTCGGGATAGTGGGCGGCGAGCCACTCCTTGAACAGCTCCTTGAGCTCGTTCGGCAGGCGCAGCACGACGTAGGCGGCTTCCGTGGCGCCGGCGGCGGCGGCCGCTTCCAAAACCTGCTCCAGGGTCTTGTCGTTGAGCGCCGGAATCAGCGCGGCGACCATGACGCCGCAGGGCACCCCGGCGCCCGCGAGCGCCTTGAGCACGTCCAGGCGCCGCTGCGGGCTGGCGGCGCGCGGCTCCAGGCGCCGCGCGAGCGAGCGATCGAGCGTGCCGATGGACACGAAGACCTGCACCAGGTTCTTGCGCGCCATGGGGGCGAGCAGGTCCAGGTCGCGCTCGACGAGGGCGGACTTCGTGACCAGCGTCACCGGGTGCTCGCACTCGGCCAGGACCTCGAGGATCTGGCGCGTGATCCGGTACTTGCGCTCGATGGGCTGATAGCAGTCGGTGTTGGCCCCGAGCGCGATGGGCTTTGCCGCATACCCCGGCTTGGCGAGCGCCTCGCGCAAGAGCTCCGCCGCATTGGTCTTGGCGAAAAGCCGCGTTTCGAAGTCGAGCCCGGGCGAGAGCTCGAGATAGGCGTGGCTCGGGCGGGCGTAGCAATAGATGCAGCCGTGCTCGCAGCCGCGGTAAGGGTTGATCGAGCGGTCGAAGCCGACGTCGGGCGAGTCGTTGTGCGAGACGATGGTGCGCGCCCGCTCGAGCGTCACCTGGGTGCGCAGCTCGGCCGCCGGCGCGTCCTCGGAGGTCCAGCCGTCGTCGAACGGCTCGCGTCCCAGGGATTCGAAACGCCCCGGCAGAAACGAGCACGCCCCCCGAAGCGGCGGCGTTTCCCTCTTAGAATGGCGAGGCATGGCAGGAACTGTATATCCGAACAGTATCGGGCGCAACGTGGGCGTGCTCGCGGGCTGCCAGGCGCTGCTCTTTACCAACAACTCCACTCTGATCGCGATCAACGGGCTCGCCGGCCTCTCGCTCGCCCCCTACGCCGCGCTCGCCAC
>DATLGR010000084.1:0-2373 GCA_035540415.1 Burkholderiales bacterium
CGCCGAGGCGGTTGGGCTCGAGCATCGGCTGAGTATAATCGGCGCGGTCGATGCAGCGTCGAAACATCCTCGTCGTGGGCGCGGGGCCCGTGGGAAGCGTCGCCGCGCTGGCCTGCGCTCGCCGAGGGCATCGCGTCACGCTGCTCGAGGCGCAGCACGCGATCGACGAAAGTCCGCGCGCCTCGACCACGCAGCCGCCCACGCTCGAGATCCTGGCCGAGCTCGATCTGGTCGATGAATACGTGCGCGTCGGCCTCGTGTCGCGCACGTTCCAGTTCTGGGATCGCCCGACGTTGCGGCTCGTGGCGGAATTCGACTTCGAGCGGCTGCGGGGCGAGACGCCGTTTCCCTACGTGGTGCAGACCGAGCAGCACAAGCTCGCCCACATGGCGATCGCCCGCCTGGGCGCGATGGACAATGCCGAGGTGCGTCTGGGCAGGAAGGTCGTCGACCTGCGCCAGGACGCCGAGGGGGTCACGGTGCGCTGCGAGGACGGCGAGGCGCTCGCGGCCGACTACGTCATCGGCGCCGACGGCGGGCGCAGCACGGTGCGCAAGCTCCTGGGCATCGAATTCGAGGGCTACACCTGGCCCGAGCGCTTCCTCGTCATCACCACGCGGTTCGATTTCGCCGCGGCGATCGGCTGCTGCCTGCGCAACTACATGGCCGACCCGCAGGAGTGGACCAATCTCTTCAAGGTCGCCGGCGACGACCTCCAGGGCCGCTGGCGGGCGGTGTTCAACACCCGCGAGGACGAGAGCGACGACGAGGCGCTGTCGGAGGCCGCGGTCCGGGCGCGCCTGGCACGTTGCCACGCCCCGGGCGCCGGATGGGAGCATCTCAACCTGTACAAGGTCCACCAGCGCGTTGCCGGGCGCTTTCGCGCCGGGCGCGTCTTCCTGTGCGGCGACGCGGCGCATGTGAACAACCCCATCGGCGGCCTTGGCCTGAACAGCGGCATCCACGAGGCCTGGCACCTTGCCGCTCTGCTCGACCGCGCGCTGCGCGGCGAGGCGGTCGACCTGGACGCCTACGAGGCGCGGCGCCGGCCGCTCAATATCGAATACGTGCAGGAGCAGACCATCGCGAACAAGAAGCGGCTGGAGGAGCGGGAGCCGGCGCAGCGCGAGCGCCGCTTCCAGGAGCTTCGCGAGATGGCCGAGGATCCCGCGCGCCACAAAGCCTTCCTGATGAGAGCTTCCCTACTGGAGAGTACCCGCCGTGCGATTCGGAATTAATTTCTTTCCCTCTTTCCGGCCCGAGGACAGCACGACGGCCGATTATTACGATCAGTGCCTGCGGATCGCGATGCGCGCCGACGAGCTCGGGTACAACAGCATCAAGACGGTCGAGCATTCGTTCTACGACTACGGCGGGCATTCGCCCAACCCCTGCGTGTTCCTTTCCGCGATCGCGGCGCGTACGCGGCGGGTGCGGCTCATCACCGGCGCGGTGATCCCGGCCTTCCACCATCCGGCGCACCTCGGCGGCGACCTCGCCATGCTCGACAACATGAGCCGGGGTCGGCTGGACGCCGGCTTCGGCCGCGCGTTCCTGCCCAAGGAGTTCGAGGTCTACGGCGTGCCGATGTCGGAGAGCCGCGATCGCTTCGAGGAGGCGATCGGCATGATCCGGCGCCTGTGGACCGAGGAGCGGGTGACGGCGAAGGGCAGGTTCTGGACGCTCGAGGACGTGCGGCTCATGCCGCGCGTGCACCAGAAGCCGCATCCGCCGGTCTGGATCGCCGCGATCTCGAGCGAGGAGTCGTTCCTGTACGCGGCGAAGAACGGGTTCAACCTCATGATCGTCCCCTATGCCGGCAAGCCCGGGCAGCTCGAGGAGTTCGTGAAGCTCTACCGGCGCGTGTGGCGCGAGTCGGGGCACCGTCCCGGCGGCGAGCAGATCCAGGTCTCGCAGTTCGCCTACGTGGCCGAGAACAGCGCCGAGGCGCACGCGGGCTTCGGGCGGATCGCCAAGCGCTACCTCGAGACCTTCGCCGATGCGGTGGTGTCGTGGAAGGGGCGCAACGAAGCCGACTATCCGGGCTACGACAGGATGGTGGCGAGCATCCTCGCGACCACGCCGCAAAAGATCATCGAGCAGGGCGGCGCCTTCGTGGGCACGCCCGACGAGGTCGTGGCGCAGGTGCAGGCGTGCATCGATCGCTTCGGCCCGATCGAGCCTTCCATGCAGATCAACTTCGGCGGCTCGAGCGACGCGGAGGCGCTGCGCACCGTGGAGCTGCTCGCGACCCGGGTGTTCCCGCGCTTTAGCTGATTAGCCCTTGGGCGGAGGCGGCGGCGGGGCGCCGGGCGGCGGAGGCGGGGGCGCCTGCCGGTAGGCGGTGCCGCGGTGCACGCCGCTCGCCATGGG
>DATLGR010000085.1:0-14850 GCA_035540415.1 Burkholderiales bacterium
CGATCGCCCGCCGCCCCTTGTAGCCCGAACCGCGGCATTCGCGGCATCCGGGGCCGGCCATGAATTTCCATTCGGAAAGATCCACGCCCTCGAGGCCCGATTCGGCGATGAGCTCTTCAAGCGGCTGGGCGGGCGCGGCGCAGTGCGGGCACACAAGGCGCACAAGGCGCTGCGCGAGCACCGCGTTCAGCGCCGACACGAAGCCGTACAGATCCACGTTCATGTGCATGAAGCGGCCGATGACGTCGAAGACGTTGTTGGCATGGACCGTCGTGAACACAAGGTGGCCGGTGAGCGCCGACTGCACCGCGATGTTGCCGGTCTCGGGGTCGCGGATCTCGCCCACCATGATCTTGTCCGGGTCGTGGCGCAGGATGGAGCGCAGGCCTCGCGCAAACGTAAGGCCCGTCTTCTCGTTCACCGGGATCTGCAGCACGCCGGGAAGCTGGTACTCGACCGGATCCTCGATGGTCACGATCTTGTCTTGGCCGCTGTTGATCTCGCTGATCGCGGCGTAGAGCGTAGTGGTCTTGCCGCTGCCCGTGGGGCCGGTAACGAGGAGCATGCCGTAGGGCTCGCGCGACAGGCGCCGCAGCTTGCGCACCTCGGCGGGCTCGAAGCCCAGGGCGTTTAGCGAGAGCTGCTGCCCCGCTCGCTCGTGGAGCGGCTGCTGGTCGAGCACGCGCAGCACCGCGTCCTCGCCATGGATGCTCGGCATGACCGAGACGCGGAAGTCCACCGCGCGGCCGCGCTCGAGCGCCCTGAAGCGGCCGTCCTGCGGGGTGCGGCGCTCGGTGATGTCGAGTTCGGCGAGGATCTTGACGCGAGCGATGGCTTCCTCGGCCTGGCGCGCGTCCTGGACGAGCTTCGCCTGCGACAGGATCCCGTCGATGCGGAACTTGATGGCGAGGCCCGCCGGCGTCGTTTCCAGATGCACGTCGCTCGCGCCGTTGGCGAGGGCATCGCGCAGCGTCGAGCGCACCAGACGCACCACCTCGCTCGGCTCGTCCGCGATTGCCCTGAGCGAGAGGTCTTCCATGGGCTCGCGCTCGGCCGGGCCGGCCGCGGCCTGGGCCTGCAGCTCGTCCAGCGCGCGCAGGGAGGCTTCGTGGGCGGCGAGGAACGCGGCGAGATCGCTGCGGTGCACAAGGCACCAGGCGAACGGCGCCGCGATGCGCTCTTCGGCCCACGCCTGGAGCGGCGCCGAGAAGGGGTCGTCGAAGGCAAGCAGCAGCCCCTTGCCGGCCACGCGCACGAGCGCGCAGCCGCGCGGGGCCCCTTCCGAGAGCGGCAGCAGGTCGAAGGCGGGTGCCGCCCCGCGCAGCTCCGCCATGTCCATGTGCTCCAGATGCAGCTGCGCCGCCAAGCGCGCCGCGAAGCGCTCGGGATCGAGTGCGACGAGCGACTCCAGCGCGTCCACCACGCGGCCCCCGCCCGCGGTAGCCGCGGCGCGCGCCCGCTCGATCTGCGCCTCGTCGATACGCTCCAGGGCGATCATCACGACAGGCCGCCCGCCAGCTCGAAGATCGGCAGGTACATGAGGATGACGATCACCCCGATCACCAGCCCGATCGCCGCCATCAGCAGCGGCTCGAACAGGCGCGTGAACCAGTCGACCCACCGCGCGATCTCCTCGTCGTGGAAGGCGGCAACCGTCTCCAGCATTTCGCCAAGGCTACCGCTGCGCTCGCCCGCCGCGAGCAGGCGAATCGCGACGGGTGTGGTAAGGCCGCTGGCGTCGAGCGAAGCGGAAACGGCCCGCCCCTCGCTGATCGCCTGCCGCGCGGCCGCGAGCCGCACGCGCAACGCCGGGTGCAGGAGCTCCGCCGCGAGCTCCAGGGCGGCCACCAGCGGCAGGCCGCCGCGCAGCAGCATGCCGACGGTGCGGTAGAAACGCGCGAGCTGGCACACCTTCATCCGCTCGCCGAGGGCCGGCACGCGCCACGCGAGATCGACCAGGCGCCCGTGCAGCCCGGGAAGCCGCACGGCGCAGATGACGCCCGCTGCGCCGGCCGCAAGGGCGGCGAGGACGAGGCCGCTGTGCGCCTGCACTGCCTGTCCCCAGGCGAGAAGCGCGCGGGAGAAGAACGGCAGGTCGGCCACGCGCTCTTCGTAGATATGCCCGAAGCGCGGCACCACGTAGAAAAGCAGGAACAGGAGGACGAGGCCGCCCACGGCCGAGAGCAGCGCGGGATACACGGAGGCGCTGACGATGCGCTTGCGCACCGCCTGTAGGGCCTGCGCGTAGGCGACGTAGCGCGCGAGCGCCGGCGCCAGGTCGCTCGTGCGCTCGGCGGCGCGCACGGTGGCGACCAGCAGCGGCGGGAAGGCCTCGGGGCAGGACTCGAGTGCGCCGGAGAAGGGCTTGCCTTCGCGCAGCGCACCCGCGACGCGCTCGAGCACGCCCCGAAAGGCGGGCACGCGCTCCTTGGCCGCCAGCGCGTCGATCGACTCGACGAGCGGCAAGCCGGCGCCCACCAGCACGCGCAGCTCCTGGCTGAAGAGCACCACCGGGAAGCGCTCGGCGCGACGCCAGGTCATGGCAAGGCTGGGGCGCTCGCGCACGCTCAGCACCGCGTAGCCGCGGTTCTCGGCGCTGCGCACGGCGCTCGCACGGTCGGCGGCCTGCAGCTCGACGGCCTCGACCGTTCCGCCCGGTGCAATGGCCTTCAGCTCGAAGCGCGTCACGGCTACCGGTTCGTGATGTCGGCGTCTTCGCCGCCGCCGCCGGCGCGTCCGTCCTTGCCGTAAGAGAGGAGGTCGAAGTCGCCCTTCTCCCCCGGCAGGCGGTAAACGTATGGCCGGCCCCACGGATCGAGCGGGACGCTCCTTCGCAGATACGGCCCCGCCCACTTCGGCTCGCTCGCCGGCCGCTCGACCAGCGCGGCGAGCCCGAGCTCCGCGCTCGGGTAGCGGCCGGTGTCCAGGCGGTACTGGTCGAGCGCCTTCTCCAGCGCGTCGATCTGGGCGCGCGCGACCTGGATCTCGGACTTGCCCACTTGCGAGAAGTAGCGCGGCGCCACGAGCCCGGCCAGCAGCCCGATGATCACCACGACGACGAGCAACTCCAGCAGCGTGAAGCCGCGCGACCGGCGCACTTCTCCCCCCTCCGCAGGAATGGTACAGCGACTTGCAGAGACGGGCGAGACGATGCCCCACGCACGTTACGGAGCGTGACGCTTATCGTTCAGTCCGCTTTTGCGCGCGGCGCATTGACAAGCGGGCGGTGACAGTCGAATCATTCCGCCGGGGGGGAGCCATGGGTAGGGGAGCGAGCGGCGTTGCGCTAAGCGTTTCGCTCGCGCTTGGTTGGCCATCGCCGGTGTCCGCGCAGCACGAGATCGTGCAGCCGGGCTGGCAGAACTATTACAACACGCAGGTTGGATGGTCTCCGATCCGGTACATGGATCTCGAGACCTGCGCGGACGTCGCCGCCGCCTGGGAGGCGGCTCGACGGGCCGAGAATCCGAGCCTCGATGAAAAGCTGACCGGAACCGAAGGCATCTCCTCGGACAAGAAGCCCGCCTGCAGCGTGCGCAACGCCTCGGGCGGGCAGATCGCTTTCGTCTACCGGCGAGACAACTGCCCCTCTGTGCAGTGGGAGGACGTCAACGCCACCGAGCGCGCGACCAGCGCGGCGGTGCCGATCCTCTGCGGGCTGCGAGTGGGCCAGAAGCTCGACTCCGCGAATTTCGGCCCGCCCTGTCCGAGCTGCAAGTCGAACCCCGTGCATGCCGGCACCGGCAACAAATATCAGTACGAGCTCGACTACGCGGGATTCGGCGCCTGGCCGCTTCGCTTCGGGCGCCACTACAACAGCCGTGCGGTGCTCGATTATCCGCTGGCAAGAGGCCCCCAGACGCAGCTCGCCCTGGGCTACTGGAGCCACGACTACGAGCGGTCGGTCCGGTGGGGCAACTTTTCCGACCCGGCGCATGCCACGGCCTATGTGAGGCGTGCGGACGGGCGATCCTACGCCTTCACGAAAACAGCCGCCGGTGCGTGGGTGTCGCCCGTCCGGACCGGCGGGCGCCTCGACGAAGTGCTCGATGTGAACGGTGCCCGCACCGGCTGGACGTACGTCGGGGAGGAAGCAGCCGCGACGGAGCGCTACGACGCCAATGGGCGCCTCGTCGCGATCGACCACCACGGCGGTGGAAGCCTGGTCCTCGCCTACGATGCGGCCGGTCGGCTGGAGCGCGTGACGGATCCGACCGGCCGCAGCCTCCGGCTCACCTACGACGCCGCCGCGCGCGTGCGCTTGTTGCAGGACCCCGGGGGCGGTGCCATCACCTACGACTACGACAGCGCGGGGAGGTTGACGACGGTCACCTACCAGGACGGCAGCACGCGGCGCTATCACTACGAAGGGGCGGGCTTACCGCTGGGCGGCATCACGGACGAGCGCGGCGTGCGCTTCGCGACCTTCACCTACGATGGGATCCTGCGCGCCATCGCTTCGGAGCACGCCGGCGGCGTGGGTCGCGTCACGTTTGCCTACCCCACCAGCGGCACGGTAACGAGCTTCACGGACGCCTTCGGCGTCGCCCGCGGCTACGGCTACACGGTCAGCCGCGGCACGGTGCTGCCTGGAGCGTTCACCGGACCGGCATGCCCGGAATGCGGGCCGGCCGCGACAAGCTACGATGCGGGCGGCTTTGTTGCCGCGCGCATCGACTGGAACGGCGTGCGCACCGACTATCAGCACGATTCGTTTCGCCGGGAAACCTCGCGCACCGAGGGCCTCACGGCGAGCGGCGGCGCGACGCCGCAGACTCGCTCGGTGCGCACCGAATGGCACCCGGAGCTGCGCTTGCCCATGCGCATCGCCGAGCCGCTGCGGTTGACGACCAACGCGTACGATCCCGACGGTAGCCTGTGCGGCGCGCGCGGCGCCCTTTGCGCGCGCACCGTCCACGCCACCAGCGATGGGAGCGGCAGCCTCGGGTTCTCGGCCGCGCCGGTGGGGGCGCCGCGAACCTGGACCTACACCTACAACCACAACGGCTCGGTGCTCACGGCCGACGGGCCGCGGACCGACGTCGCCGACATCACGAGCTACGCGTACGACGCGCAAGGAAACCTGGCGGCGGTGACCAATGCATTGGGTCAGGTGACAACCTTTGGCGCGCACAATGCCCACGGCCAACCGCTCGAGATCATCGATCCGAACGGCGTCGTGACTGTGCTCGCCTATGACGCGCGCCAGCGGCTCGCCAGCCGCACGATCGCGGGCGAGACCACCGTCTACCAGTACGACGCCGCAGGACAGCTGGTGCGCGTGACGCTTCCCGACGGCTCTTTCGTGGGCTACGTCTACGACGCGGCGCGGCGTCTCATCGGCATGCACGACAACGCCGGCAACCGGATCGCCTACACGCTGGACGCCTCGGGTAACCGTACGAGGGAAGACGTGCTCGACCCGGCGGGTCAGCTCGCCCAAACCCGCGCGCGGATCTATTCCAACTTGAATCGCCTCCTGCGCGAGTTCGGCGCGCACGGTCAGGCCACGGAGTACGGATACGACGCGCAAGGCAACGTCGTCTCGGTCAGGGATCCCTTGGGCCGGATCACGGCGACTCAGTTCGACGCCCTCAATCGCGTACGGCAGGTGACCGATGCCGGCGGCGGGATCACACGGTACGCCTACGACGGACAGGGCGCGCTGATCGAGGTGAGCGATCCCCGAGGGCTTGTCACTACCTACGCCGTCGACGGCCTGGGCAACCTCCTGCAGCAGTCCAGCCCCGATACGGGCATCACGTCGAGCACCTATGACGCCGCCGGGAATCTTCTCGCGCAAACCGACGCCAAAGGACAGACCACCGTCTACAGCTACGACGCGCTGAACCGGGTGACTCTCATCAGGTTCCATGACGGCGCGCGCCACGCTTACGGCTACGACGCCGGCGCACACGGCATCGGGCGGCTGACCTCCATCGCCGAAAGGAGCGGCGCCGGGGACCTTACGAGCCAAATCGAATACGCCTACGACGCGCGGGGCAGGGTGACGGCCGAGACGAGAACGATCGCCGGGGTGGCCTACAGCACGAACTATGCGTACGACCCCGCCGGGCGCCTCGTCGCCATGACCTATCCTTCCGGGCGCACGCTCGCCTACGGGTACGACGTCCTGGGGCGGCTCGCCGGCATCACGACGACCCGGGACGGAAACCTCCAGACGGTCGTCGCCCAAGCGCTGTATCACCCATTCGGCGGCGCCAAGAGCTACGTGCTCGGCAACGGCCAGGCCTACGTGCGCAGCTACGACCTCGACGGCCGCATCAACGCGTACACGCTCGGCGGAGCAGTTTTCGGCATCGGCTACGACGCCGCCGGCCGCATCGAGTGGATCGCCGAAGCGGCGGCTCCTGCCAATGTCAACACTTACCTCTACGACGCGCTCGACCGGCTGACGGGGGCGGTCGTGCCGGGCACGGCCTACGGCTATACCTACGACGCGGTCGGCAACCGCACCTCCCGCAGCGTCGGCGCGGCGACTGAGGCGCTCGCGTACAGCGCGACCAGCAATCGCATCGCGACCGTCGCGCCCGCCTCCGGGCCGGTTCGAAACTTCGTGTTCGATGCGAACGGCTCGACGGTCGATGACGGCGTGAACGTCTACGCCTATGACGCACGCGGGCGCATGGTGCAGGCCACGACGGCCGCCGGCAGCACGACCTACCAGGTCAACGCGCTCGGTCAGCGCGTGCGCAAGACGAACGGCGACGGCGACACCGTGTTCCACTACGACCAGGCCGGCCGGCTCATTGCCGAGACCGACGCCGCCGGCGCGGTGATGCGAGAGGTGTTGTACCTGGGCGACATTCCGGTCGGCGTCGTGCAGTAGGCGGCGAGCAGCGCCAGTGCGTGCGCCGGATTCTTGATCTGGCGCAAAAGCCTTGCCGTCCGCCCGCGCAGACTTCCAGCGTGCACGGCAATTCTGCAATAGACAATGAAAGGAGACGATCGATGGGCGCGCTTGACGAACGCCTGGTCCGCGAGCACACGAAGTGCTTCCAGGAACAGCATCCGGCGGTGCGCAGCTGCCGCGTGACGCTCGAGGAGCGACCCGCGCGCCGCTACGAGCGCCGGCGCTTCAACGTGCGTCTGGACATCGCGCTCGACGCTCGCGCGCTCGTGATCAACCGGGAGAACGACGAGGACCCGGCCGCGGCGCTGCGCGATGCCTTCCAGGCGGCGCGCCTGCAGCTCGATACCTTGCAATGCTAGCTTTCGTGCGCCGTTGATGGACGGCCTCGAGGAACGGCGGCACCCGCGACTTCAGGCGGCCTCCGCGAGGGCGAGGCCCCGGCGCAGCTCCGCGAGGTCCGCCTCGAGGAGCGTCTCCCGGGCGAGCAGGAGCTGGGCGCCGCGCTCGAGGAGCGCCCGCTCGCGCGCGATGATGGCGAGCGCCTTGTCGTAGGCGGCCTTCACGATCTCGCGCACTGCGACGTCGATTTCTCGCGCGGTCTGCTCGCTGTGCTCCCGCCGCGGCTGGAAAAACTCGGGGCTGAGGAGGGGGCTCTGCGGCTCCTCGTAGGCGAGCGGGCCGAGCGATTCGACCATGCCGTAGCGCATTACCATGCTCCGGGCGATGTTCGCGATCTTCATCAGGTCGTCGGCCGCGCCGGTGGACAGCCGCCCGAACACCGTCTGCTCGGCTGCGCGGCCGCCGAGCAGCACTGCCATCTTGTTCTCGAGCTCCTCGCGGCTCATGAGAAAGCGGTCCTCGGTCGGGCGCTGGATGGTGTAGCCGAGCGCGCCCACGCCCCGCGGGATGATCGACACCTTGTGCACCGGGTCGCTGCCCGGCAGGCTCATGGCGACGAGCGCGTGCCCCATCTCGTGGTAGGCGATCACGCGCCGTTCCTCCTCGTTCAGCACGCGGTTGCGCTTCTCGAGGCCCGCGACGATGCGCTCGACCGCCTGGGTGAAGTCCTCCAGCGTCACGTCGTCCCCGCCGCGGCGCGTGGCGAGCAGCGCCGCTTCGTTCACCAGGTTGGCGAGGTCGGCGCCCGAGAACCCGGGGGTGAGCGCGGCGATCTTCTCGAGCGCGATTCCGGCGGCGAGGCGCACCTTGCGGATGTGCACCTGCAGGATCTGGATGCGTCCTTTCCGGTCCGGACGGTCCACGAGCACCTGGCGGTCGAAGCGCCCGGCGCGCAGCAGCGCCGGATCGAGGATCTCGGGCCGGTTGGTCGCGGCCAGCAGCACGACCCCGGTGGACGGATCGAAGCCGTCGAGCTCCGCGAGCAGCTGGTTCAGCGTCTGCTCCTTTTCGTCGTGCGCGCCGCCGGGCCCGAAGCTGCCGCGCGCGCGGCCGAGGGCGTCGAGCTCGTCGATGAAGATGATTGCGGGCGCCTTGGCGCGCGCCTGCTCGAAAAGATCGCGCACGCGTGCCGCGCCCACGCCGACGAACATCTCGACGAACTCCGAGCCCGAGATGGAGAAGAACGTGACGCCCGCTTCGCCCGCCACCGCGCGCGCGAGCAGGGTCTTGCCGGTGCCGGGCGGCCCGACGAGGAGGATGCCCTTGGGAATGCGCGCGCCCAGGCGTCCGTACTTCTGCGGGTCGCGCAGGAACTCGACCACCTCCTGCAGCTCGGCCTTCGCCTCGTCGACGCCGGCCACATCGGCGAAGGTCACCCCGGTGCGGTTCTCGACGTAGACCTTGGCGCGGCTCTTGCCGATGTTGAGGAAGCCGCCCATGCCGCCCTGCTGGCCGGCCATTCGGCGGATGAGATAGAACCACACCGCGATGAAGAGGGCGACCGGCAGCAGCCAGGACAGGACGTCGCGCAGCAGCGTCGACTCGTGAACCCGCGTGTAGGGCACGCCGTGCCTCGCGAACCGCTCGGCGACGTCCGGCTCGACGCGGTTTGCGGCGACGGTGGTCTTGCGCCCCTCGGGCGTCTTGAGCCGGCCGCTGACGAGCCGGTCGCCCACCGTGATCTCGGCGATCCGCCCCTGCTCGAGCAGCGCCTCGAACTCGCTGTAGGGCACCACGTCGACCTTCTGCGCTTCCTGCCAGGACTGCTGCAGGAACAGGATCGCGAGCGCCGCGAACAGCACGTAGAGCAGGTTGAACCTGGTCTTGTCCATCCCGGAACCCTAATCCGGCGTCCGGTACGCCGTTTGACCTCGGTCAACGGGCGGCAACGTGGGCGCTGACGCGCTTGGCCTGCAGACCTTCGCCCGCCATTTCCTCGATGAAGTGCACCGTGGTGCCGACGGCGAGGTGCTCGAAGGGGGGAGTCACCACGTTCTCGCGCGAGAAGTAGTACTCGCGCCCGTCCTCGGTGGCGATGAACCCGACGCCTCGACGGCGTCGATGCGCTCGACCCGTCCGGTGAACTCGGGCGCGTGGCGCTTGACGTCGCCGCGCTGGCCGCGCGCGTAGTCCTCGAGCCGGCGCCGCGCCGCGTCATAGGCGTCGCGCAGCGCGACCATCACGTCCGCGTCGTGCTCGTGCGTGACGACGATCTCGCCGCCCGGCACCTTGAGGTCGATGCGCACCACGAATTGCCTTCCCTTGCGCCGGTGCCGGCCTTCGAGCTCGAGCACCACGCGGCAGCTCGTGATCCGGTCGTAGTAGCGCTCGAGCTTCGCGACCTTGTCGCGGATGGCGTTATAGAGGGGATCCGAATGCTCGATCCCGTGCAGCGATATCTGGAGGGGAACTTGCATGGGCCCACGATAGCGCCCTGGCCGAGGCCGGTATTGAGCTAGATCAATGCGCCCGTCGGCACGGCCGGCGAAACGTCACCCCCTTGTCGCGGGGCACTGCACGTACCGCTCAGTCGCGCCGCTCGAGCGAGATGCCGACGATCTCGAGGACGATGCCGGCCGCCATCAAAATCCCGCCGGCGACCGCCGCATAGCCGAACAGGGCCGCGGGCGAGAGCCACATGAGGAGGGCGCCGCCCACGATCGCGGCCGCGCCGATGGTTCGCCGTACGGTTCTCGTCACCTGCGTGCGCATGCCCGGCTCACGGGCTGCGAGCGCTGGACGCCGCGCCTTTGCGAATTCTTTCGACGGCGGCTTTTCGCTCGCTCCATCCATTATCCAGCGTATCGATGTAGCGGTCGAAGCGGTATACGCGTCCGCGCTTCCGCCCGGTGATTTCGCGCACGATGTCCAGAGTTTCGAACTTCTGCAGCCACGCGATTGCCGTATCCAGGGTGACGCCGAAGTGCCGCTTGACCCCGCGCGCATCGATGATCGGATGCTCATAGAGCAGTCGGATCAGCTCGCGGCCGCGCCGCTGGCCCGCAAGGCGCCTGTCCATGTCCGCTTGAAGGGCAACAAGCTTCTCGGACACCACAATGGCTTCCTTCGCGGTCAGCTCGATGCCGAGGAGAAAAAACTTGAGCCACCCGAGCCAGTCGCCCTTCGCGCGGATCGCCGTCAGGCGGTCGTAGTACTCCCGCCGGTTCTCGAGCAGATAGAGGCTGATGTAGAGGAGCGGCTGCGACAGCTTTTTCATCTGGCAGAGCATCAAGGCAATCAGGAGCCGTCCAATGCGCCCATTGCCGTCCGTGAACGGATGGATGGTTTCGAACTGTGCGTGCGCAAGGGCGCATCGAACGAGCGGCGCCATCGGGCTCTGATGCTCGTTGATGAAGTATTCGAGGTTGCCGAGCGCCTGATACATCTCCTGCTCGGGAGGCGGAACGAAATCGGCTTCCGCGGCGCTCGAGCCGGCTCGTCCTATCCAGTTCTGCCGGGGACGAAATCTTCCGGGCTCTTCCCCTTCCTCGCCTTCCAGAAGGATGCCGTGCAGATCCTTGAGCAGCGTCGAGTCGATTCCGTTCGCCTGGCCGATCCGCGCCAGCCCCGCATGGAAGGCCCGGACATACTTGACGACCTTTGTGACCGCCCTGCTTTGAATGTGATCAATCTCGGCGTCGGCCTCGTACTCAAGCACCTCGTCGAGCGTGCACGAGATGTTTTCGATTTCGGAGCTGAGGATCGCTTCGCGGCGCACGTACATTCCGGCGAACAAGTCGGGGTTCGGAATCGAATTCGCCATCTGCGCGAGCTTGCCCAGCTGGAACTCCGCGCGGGTGAGCGCCAGGATCCCCTCATCGTCCAACTCAAGCTCGGGATGCGGCGGGAGGGGAGTCGGAATGAACGCCAAGTACCCTTCGGGTAGTTGCCGCGTGCTTCCGGCGCTTGATCGCATCGGATTCATCCGAACGTCGCTAAAGCCCTGTTTATCGATATATTTATAAAAAGATCGATTAACAGCGTATCAGTACTACGTGTAATCGAGCAAGTTATAAAAACGTCGATTAGTGGCGTCGAATTGATAGGCCTATTCGACTGGAGAGCCCGCCGGGAAGCTAGCGCGACGAAGGCGAGTGGTTACTCCGGGGTGGATTCGGCGGCAGCCGCGCGCACCGCCTCCAGCGTGGCGGCGTCGAGGTGGCCGTCGGCGACCATGTTGCGCTCCTGCTGGAAGCGGCTCACGGCGCGGCGCGTGGCGGGGCCGACGATGCCGTCGGGCGTGCCGACGTCGTAGCCGAGCGCGGCCAGGTCGCCCTGAAGCTGCAGCACGCGGTCGCGCGAGATCCGGATGGCGTCCGCGGGGGGCGGCCGGGCGAGGGGCCCGGCGCCCGCGATCTCGTCGGCCAGGCGGCCCACCGAGAGCGCGTAGAACTCGGAGCGGTTCCAGCGCATGATCACCTCGAAATTGCGGTAGGTGAGAAACGCCGGACCGCCATGCCCGGAAGGCACCAGCACGGCGGCCGGAAGGTCCAGGCTGGGGAGCGCTCGCCCGGCGGCATCCGTCACCCCAAGCTTTACCCAGTCCGACAGGGGGCGCTTCTGGTCGCGGCCGGCGAGCGCGTAGTCGAAACCCCGCGGCAACCGCACCTCGCGTCCCCAGCGCAGGCCCCGCTCCCAGCCGGAGGCCTGCAGAAAGTTGGCCGCGGAGGCCATGGCGTCGTGGAGGCTGCCCCAGAGATCGCGGCGCCCATCCCCGTCGGCGTCGACGGCGTAGCGCTGAAAGATGCTCGGCATGAACTGCATGTGCCCCATCGCGCCCGCCCACGAGCCCTTCATGCGCTCGGCGGAGATGTCGCCGGCATCGATGATGCGCAGCGCGTGCATGAGCTCGGCGGTGAAGAAGCCGCTGCGCCGGGCATCGCAGGCGAGCGTCGTCAGCGACGCGGGAACCGGCGTATCGCCGAAGTAGGCGCCGAAATTCGTCTCCAGGCCCCAGAAGGCCACCAGGTAGGGGGCGGGTACGCCGAAATCCCGCTCGATGCCGCGGAGCATCGCGGCGTGCTCGGCGAGGAGCTTGCGCCCGCGCGCGACCCGCTCGGGCGTGACTCGCCGGTTGTAGTACTCGGTGAAGGGCAGGGTGAACTCCGGCTGCTTGCGATCGAGCTCGAGCACGCGGTCCTGCCGCGTCACCGTCCCGAGCACTTCATTTACCACGCGCTCGGAGATGCCTTCGGCCCGCGCTGCAGTCTGCAGCCGGGCCACGCAGGCGGTGAACTCGCCGTCACCGGCGAGGCTGCTGCTTGCGGCCAAGAGAAGGAGGAACGCCGCAAGCGGCACCAGCGTGCTGCGGGATTTAGAAGCACGAAACGTCATGGCTCTACTTTGCCATCCCCGTGACGCTCCGGGCTAGAGCCGCAGCGCGACGAGGCCGGTGAGCACCGCGAGCGTGGCGAGCGCGGCCTGGCGCGTGAAGCGCTCGTTCAGAAAGAGCGCGCCGATGGCCGCGGCGAAGAGCACCGATGTCTCCCGCAGCGCCGCCACCAGCGCCACCGGCGCGTGCGCCATTGCCCACAGCGCGGTGCCGTAGGCCCCGAGCGTCAACAGCCCGCCGAGCAGCGCGCGCGGCCAGTGGCGCAGGAAGTAGGGCATGACGGCGGCCCCTTGCAGCGCGAAGCCGATCGAGCTCTGCACGATGCTGTTCGCCACGAAGAACCAGATCGCATAGGAAAGCGGCGCGCCCGAGACGCGCACGCCGCGCGCGTCGATCAGCGTGTAGGCGGCGATCACCGCCGCGTTCAGCAGCGCGAAGCGAAGCGCCTTGCCGCGGGCGAGCGCATCGCCGTGACGCACGGCGGCGAAGCCCAGGATGCCCAGGCAGATCAGCGCCACGCCCGCGGCCTCGGCCCACGGCAGGATCTCGCCGAACACGACGAGGCCGCCGAGCGCGACGAGCGCCGGCGCGCCGCCGCGCATGACGGGATAGGTGAAGGACAGATCGCCCCAGCGATACGCGGCGGCGAGCAGCCAGAAGTAGGCGATGTGCACCAGCACCGAGGCGGCGAGCCAGGGCCACGCCGCGGCCGCGGGAAGCGGCAGGAAGGGGGCTGCGGCGAGCGCGAGCAGCCCCCGGCTGAGGGCGAGCGAGACATTCTCGAGCCCCTTGTCGGGGCTCGACTTGAGCAGCGCATTCCAGGCGGCGTGCAGCACCGCCGAGGCCAGGACCGCGGCCATGACCGGAGTGGAGATTTCCATGCGAGCGCCCGCGCGATCATAGCGCGCTCGTCGCCCGGCGGCGTTTGCCCGGATCGCCGCTGCCGGGGTTACGTGGCCTTATACCGCTACGTACCCGAGTTGGATGCCGTCTTTATCCTTGCCGTGCGAAGCCAACGAGAAGCCGGCTACAAGTGAGGCTGAATTGCAGCGGACGCTCCGGCGAGCGCCGAGCGGCGGCGCACCTCCTCGACGGTGAAGCCGGCGGTCTGCTTGTAGCGCGCGGCGATCTCCTCGAGCTCCGCCTGCGGGATCACGTCGTGGATGTGGCGAAAGCCGTGGGGCGCGCGCTCCTCGGCGATCTGCATCACCTGCTCGGGGCCGTTTTGCCGGTTGGCGAGCACGATCTTCGCCGTCGCCGGCCTGCGCAGCGCGTCGTAGCGCGCGAGCGCCTGCGGCACGTCGAGCTCCGCGAGCGCGCCGGCGAGCGCCTCGGCGTCGAGGATCGCCTGCGAGGCGCCGTTCGAGCCGATCGGGAACATCGGGTGCGCCGCGTCGCCGAGCAGCGCGATGCGGCCGTCGATCCAGCTCGCGAGCGGGTCGCGGTCGACAAGCGGATACTCGTACACGGCCGCGGCGCCTTCGATCAGGGCCGGGATGTCGAGCCAGTCGAACTTCCACCTCGCGAACCGCGCAGCGAAGCGCTCCTTCGGCACCTCGCGGTTCCAGTCCTGCATCGGCGGCGCCGCATCCTCGACGGTGAGCTCCGCGATCCAGTTGATGAGCGCGCGGCCGCGGCCGGCCAGCCGCCTGGAGATCGGGTAGCAGACGAACTTCTCGTGCTGGTAGCCGGCCATGATCATGGTGCGCCCGTCGAGGTAGGGCGCGCCCTCGGTGGTCGCGCGCCACAGGATGCGGCGGGCGAAATTGGGCGCGCCTTCGTGCGGAACCATGGCGCGCCTCGCCACCGAGTGGATGCCGTCGGCGGCGATCAGCACGTCGGCGCGCACCTCGAGCTCGCCGCCGCCGGCACGCGCGAAACGCGCGATGACCGCGTCGCCCTCCTGGCGCGCCGACAGGTAGGCGGCGCCGGTCACGACACCGCCTTCGCCCAGCCGCGCGAGCGCCGCGCGGTACAGGATCATCTGCAGGTCGCCGCGATGAATCGAATACTGCGGCACCGGGTAGCCGGCGCCCAGGCCCCGCGGCTCGCTCCAGATCAACTGGCCGAGCTTGTTGTAGTACTGCAGCCTGGAGGTCTGGATCGCGGTGGCGGCCAGCTCGTCGGCGAGATCGAGCTCGTGGAGCACGCGCGTCGCGTGCGGCAGGAGGTTGATCCCGACGCCGAGCGGCTTGAGCTCGGGCACCTTTTCGAACACGCGGCAGGCGATGCCGCGGCGCTGGAG
>DATLGR010000086.1:0-5350 GCA_035540415.1 Burkholderiales bacterium
GCTGCAACGCCTCGGACAGCGCCACGACCGCGTGCTTGCTCGCCGCATAGGCGCCCATGCCGGGGGGCGAGAGGAGCCCCGCCACCGACGCGGTGTTGACGACGTGGCCTTCGCCCTGCGCGAGGAGGCGCGGGACGAAGGCGCGCACGCCATGGATCACGCCCCAGAGATTGGCGCCGAGGAGCCACTGCCATTCGGCTTCGGAGTGCTCCCACAGCGGGCCGGAGAGCGCCACGCCGGCGTTGTTGCACACCAGGGATGCGCCGCCGAGTGCTCTCCCGGTTTCTTCGGCGAACGCTTCCACCTCGGCGCTCTTCGCGACATCCACCCGCAGGGCAAGCGTGCGCACGCCTTTTGCGCGCACCGCCGCTTCCGTTTCCTTCAGCCCGTCAACGTCGACGTCGGCCAGCGCGACGCCCATGCTTTCGTCCGCGAACGCGAGGGCCATCGCGCGCCCCAGTCCGCTCGCCGCGCCGGTCACCGCGGCAACCTTGCCGGCGAGGGCGTCCAAGCTAGGCGCGCGGCAGCGGCCGCGGCCGGCCGGCGCCGTCGATCGCGACGTACGTGAGCGTTGCCTCGGTCACCTTGACGACGCGCGGGTCGGCGGGGCGGCGCTCGGCGAAGACCTCCACCGTGACGGTGACCGACGTGGTGCCGAGCCGCTCGACCTCGACGTAGAAGGAGAGCAGGTCGCCGATCTGCACGGGCTGCTTGAATACGAACTCCTTCACCGCCACGGTGGCCACGCGCCCGCGCGCGAGCTTGCCGGCGACGGTGCCGCCGGCGATGTCCACCTGCGCCATGATCCAGCCGCCGAAGATGTCGCCGTTCTGGTTGGCGTCCGCGGGCATCGGCATGACGCGCAGCGCCGGTTGCTTGCCTTCAGGGAGCTTTTCCAAGGGACCTCAGGTAGTGAAGGGGCCCGCCGCGGAACGGCGCGAACCCGGTACCGAAGATGAGCCCTGCGTCGACGAGGTCGGCATCGGCCACCACGCCCTCGGCCAGGGCGGCCTGCGCCTCGGCGAGGTAGGGCTCGATCAGCGCTTCGATGAGGGCCGCGTCGTACGCATCGGGCTGCCCCTTGACCGGCCGGCCCTTGTCGTAGCGATACAGGCCC
The DNA here is from genome assembly GCA_035540415.1 of Burkholderiales bacterium. GTDB lineage: Bacteria > Pseudomonadota > Gammaproteobacteria > Burkholderiales > SG8-39 > SCGC-AG-212-J23. The sequence continues at coordinate 1,118 of DATLGR010000086.1, forward strand.
TGCCCGGCCTTCTTGCCCAGGTGGCCGAGCGCGACCTTGTTCGCGAGGACCGCGGGCACTTCGGCGCCGCGCGCGAGCGCCCGGCCGGCGGCGACGCAGATGTCGAGGCCGACCGTGTCGGCGAGCTCGGCGGGGCCCATGGGCATGCCGAACGCCTCCATCGCCGCGTCGAGCGTTTCGGGCTTGTGTCCCTCCTCCAGCAGGCGAAAGGCGTTCTGCAGGTACGGCCCGAGCACGCGGTTCACGAGGAAGCCCGGCGTGTCCTTGACCGGCAGCGGGAGCTTGTCGATATGGCGGACGAAGGCGGTGGCCCGGCGCACCGCCTCGGCATCGGCCTCGTGCGGGGCGACGACCTCGACGAGCTGCAGCTGCGGCACCGGGTTGAAGAAATGGATGCCGACGAGCCGCGAAGGCTGGCGCAGCGCCGCCGCGATGTCGGCGAGGCGCAGGCTGGAAGTGTTGGACGCGAGCACCGCGTCGGGCCGCGCGAGCGCTTCCAGCCGGGCGAAGAGCTTGCGCTTCGCCGAAAGGTCCTCGTAGATGGCCTCGATCACGACGTCGGCATGGCGCGCGCCGGCGCCGGTGAGGTCGGGAATCAGCCGATCGAGCGCATCGCGCACCGGCCGCTCGTCGCGCAGCCGCCGGCGGAAGAGCTCGGCGGCGCGGCGCACCGCGGGCGCGATGCGCTCGGGGGCGGTGTCCTGCAGCGTCACCGTCAGGCCGCGCATCGCGCACACCGCCGCGATGTCGCCGCCCATGACGCCCGCGCCGACCACGTGCACGCGCCGCGGCCGGAACGCCGAGCCCTTGCCCAGCGCCTTCAGGCGCTCCTGCAGGAAGAACACGCGGATCAGGTTGCGGGTCGTCGGGTGCGCGAACAGCGCCTCGATGGAGCAGGCCGGATCGCCTGCCGCGGCGAAGGGATTGCCGTCGTAGCGGCGCCAGAGCTCGAGGATCGCGTACGGCGCCGGATAGTGCTCCCGCCGCGCGCGCCTGGCCACCTGCCGGCGCGCCTGGCTGACGACGAATCCTCGCAAGGGCGCCGCCAGCATGATCCTCTTCGCGAGCGGCAGCGCTTTGCGGGCCGGCGCGGCGAGGGTGAGCATGCGCGCGGTGTTCTCGAAGATGCGAAGCGGCACGGCCTCGTCGACCAGGCCCATGCGCTTGGCGCGCCGCGCGTCGATCGCGCGCCCCGTGAGCATGAGATCGAGCGCGGCGGCGGGGCCGACGAGCTGCGGCAGCCATTGCGCGCCGTGCCAGGCGGGCAGGATGCCGAGCATCACCTCGGGCAGGGCGAACCGCGTCCTGGGCTCGTCGAGCGCCACCCGGTAGCGGCAGGCGAGCGCGAGCTCGAGGCCCCCGCCCATGCAGAAGCCGTGGATCATCGCCGTGGCCGGGAACGGCAGCTCGTGCACCGCCTGGAAAACATCCCAGCCCAGCTTGACGAACGCGCTCGCCGCCTCGGCGCTCGCGAGCCGCGTGAATTCCTCGACATCCGCGCCGGCGATGAAGTTGTCCTTGGCTGAGCGGATGACGAGCCCTTTGGGGCGCTCGAGCCGCAGCGCCTCCACCGCCGTCGCGAGCTCCCCGAGCGCTTCGTGCGAGAACGTGTTGGTGGACTCGCCCGCCTTGTCGAAGGTCAGCCAGGCGAGGCCGTCGGCGTCGGTCTCCCAGCGCCAATGCCGCAAGCCGGCGGCGCGGTCCATCACGCCGACTCCAGCAGCATCGCGCCGCCCAGCCCGCCGCCGATGCAGATGCACGCGACGCCGCGCCGCGCGCCGCGGCGCTTGAGCGTCGCGAGCAGGTGCAGCACGATGCGCGCGCCCGAGGCGCCCACCGGATGGCCGAGCGCGATGGCGCCGCCGTCCACGTTGAGGCGGCTCTCGTCGAGCGCGCCCAGGGCGCCGGGCAGGCCAAGCTCGTCGCGGCAGTAGCGCTCGTCCTTCCAGGCCTCCAGGCAGGCGAGCACCTGGGCGGCGAACGCCTCGTTGATCTCCCAGTAATCGACGTCCGCAAGGCCCAGGCGGTGGCGCGTGAGCAGCGGCGTGGCCGCATGCACCGGCCCCAGCCCCATCTGCGCCGGGTCGAGCCCGGCCCAGTGCGAGTCGACGATGCGCCCGAGCGCCGCGAGGCCGTAGCGCTTGACCGCCGCCTCGGAGGCGAGCAGCAGCCACGCCGCCCCGTCGGTGATCTGCGAGCTGTTGCCGGGCGTGACGCTGCCGTACTTGCGGTCGAAGAACGGCCGCAGCTTCGCGAGGGACTCGAGCGAGGCGTCGGCGCGCACGCCGTCGTCGAGCGCGTAGGCGGTGCCGTCGCGGTCGTAGAGGGGCTCCAGCTCGCCGCCGCCGGCGGCGAGCGGCCCCTGCTGCTGGGCGGCGGCGGCGCGCTGGTGGCTGCGCACCGAGAAGGCGTCCTGCTGCGCCCGCGTGATGCCGAAGCGGTGCGCAAGGTTCTCCGCGGTCTGGCCCATCAGCAGGCCCACCATGGGATCGGTGAGGCCTTTCATGAGGCCGATCACCGGCGCGAGCAGCTGGCGCAGCGGCAGGCGCGCGAAGAGCGCGGCGCGCTGGCCGGGGGTGCGCGCCGCGGCCATGTCGGAGAACCAGTGCACCATGCGATCGGCATAAAGCAGCGGCGCGCGCGACAGCGCATCCACGCCGCCGGCGAGCACCAGCTCCGCCCGCCCGGCGAGCAGGTTGGCGATCGCCGAGTCCACCGCCTGCATGCCCGAGGCGCAATTGCGCATCACCGTCCAGCCGGGCACCTTCTGCCCGCAGCCCATGCGCAGCGCCGCCACGCGGCCGATGTTGACCTCGTCCACCGACGGCGCGGCGCAGCCGAGGATCACCTCGTCGAGATCCTCGGGGCGAAACGGCTGCCGCATGAGCAGGCTGCGCCCGGCCTGCGTGGCGAGATCGCTCGCCGCGAACGGCCCGGGACGGTTCCTGGACTTCAGAAACGGCGTGCGCGCGCCGTCGATGACGTAAATGGGCCGGGAAAACATCGTCAGAACCCGCTCATGCCGCTTTCGCCGCCGGCTGCGATTGGCGGTCCAGAACGAGCTCCGCGCGGCCGAAATCCGGCGGAAAGTCGTCGACCCGGATCACCTCGCGGCGCAGCGCCTCCTTCGCCTGCCACTGCACGGCCTCCTCGGCGCTCAGCGCCGACAAGGGCTCGGCGACGCCGCGCTTTTGCGCTTCGCGCATTTTTTTCTCGAGCGGCTCGCAGGCCACGGTGGCGAGGAACGCGCGCTCGAGCACCGCGGTGGCCTCGGCGCCTTTCGGCAGGTACATGCCCGCGGTGAGGCGGTCGCGCGCCGCGCCCGGCTCGAGGGCGATCTGCGCGCATTCGCGGTTGCGCGAGTCGAGCGGCGGGCGGAACGGCAGGCCGCGCGGGAACAGCGTCCAGCGCAGCAGCGTCGCCAGCGGCTTCGCCGGGAAGTTCGACAGGATCCCGTCGAAGGCCTGCTGCGCGCGGTAGAGCGCATCGCGAACCGACCAGCGCACGAGCGGCAGGTCTTCGCGCAGGCGCCCTTCGTCCTCGTAGCGCTTGAGCGTCGCCGACACGAGGTAGAGCATCGACAGCACGTCGCCCAGCCGCCCGGAGATCTTCTCGCGGCGCTTGAGCGCGCCGCCCATGGCGAGCATCGACATGTCGGCGAGGAACGCGAACGCGGCCGACAGGCGCGAGAGGTGGCGGTAGTAATGGCGCGTCTCCCGGGCGCAGGCCCTGGGCGCCGGCGCGAGGCTCGGCAGGAGCCCCAGCACCAGCGCGCGCACGCCGTTGCGCAGCCCGTGGCCGAGGTGCGAGGTGAACGCGTCGTCGAACTCGCGCGAGGCGGCGGCGCCGCTCATCTCCTTCGCCGCGCGCATCTCGCGCAGCACGTACGGATGGCAGCGGATGGCGCCCTGGCCGAAGACGATGAGCGTGCGCGTGAGAATGTTGGCGCCTTCCACCGTGATGGCTACCGGCGCGATCTGGTAGCCGCGTCCGAGCCAGTTGCTCGGCCCCAGGCAGATGCCCTTGCCGCCGGCGATGTCCATGGCGTCGTTGACGCACCAGCGGCTGCGCTCGGTCATGTGGTACTTGGCGATCGCCGAGAGCACCGCCGGCTTCTCGCCGAGGTCGACGGCGCCGGCGGTCATGCGGCGCGTCGCGTCCATCATGTAGCAGTGGGCCGCGATGCGCCCGAGCGCCTCCTCGACGCCCTCGAGCTTGCCGATGGGGGTCCTG
>DATLGR010000087.1:0-6053 GCA_035540415.1 Burkholderiales bacterium
ACGCGCTCCTGCTCGGCGCCTTCGCGGCGCCGCTCGGCGCGATTGCGCGCGTCTTCGGCGCTCTGGCGGAGAGCTTCCCGATCGTCTTCTGCGGTCATGTTCTTAGGGCAGGCGGAAGCCGACACTCTACCAGCCCCCCGCCCGCGGAGGCCGCCTGCCCCGCTGGGCGCCGCCTCAACGTTCAGCCTGGGGTGACCATCCAGAGAAGGCATGCCGCTGCGGGCGCGTGCTCCGCCATGCGGCAGTGAAGCTGCACGGGGGCGCTGCCGCGCGTGAGCGCGGCGCGCCAGCGGTCGGCTTCGCCCGGGCGCAGCGCGGCGAGGCGCGCGGGAAGCGGCCGGCGGTGCTCGGCGCCGAGAAAACGCCCGATGCGCTGCCCGGCGAGGCGCGCCGGCGGCACGCCGAGGAGCTCGGCGGCGGCGCGGTTGGCCTCGACGATGCGCCCGTCGGCGTCGGTGGCGAGGCAGGCGAACGGCGCGGCATCGAACAGGAAGCCGCTGCGCTCGCGCTCGCGCCGCAGGTGCTCGACCTGCACCTCGAGCTCCTCGGCGAGCGCCGAGGCATCGGTGAGGCAGCGCACCGTCAGCCGTTCGCCGTGCGGGACAAGAACGCGGTCGAGGCCGCGCGCGAGGTCGCCGGTGGCCGGCAGCGGTGATTCGTCGTGGTTCATGTCGTGTCGTTTTCCCAAGAGGCCGCGCACTGTAACGGCGGCGGCGCGCCCGCGCTATCGTCCGGCGCCGTTTCCGCTTATCGCTGCTTGAACCACGGGCACCATAGCGCCGCGCCGTGATGCGCTTTGTGACGCGGGGGATGGCCCGACGCGACCAGCCGTGCTCAGGAGGCCTGGCGGCGCGCTGCCGGCGCGTGCTCCAGGAGCAGCTCGCGCAGGCGCGCGAGGTCGGGCGGCTTGCCGAAGTGGCGGTCGAAGCCCGCCTGGGCGGCGCGCTGCTGGTCGTCGGGGCCGGCGTAGCCGGTGACCGCGATCATGAAGGTGGCGCGGAAGCGCTCGTCGGCACGCAGGCGTTGCGCAAGCTGGTAGCCGTCGAGCGTGGGCAGGCCGATGTCGCACAGGATCGCTTCGGGTGCGAAAGCCTCGGCCAGCGTCCACGCCTCGTCGCTGTCGTAGGCGATGCGCACGTCATGGCCGTCCAGCTCGAGCGCATCCTTCAGCGTGAGCCCCGCATCGGCGTTGTCCTCGACGATGAGCACGCGCCGCGGCCGCCCGGCGATGGGCTGGCGGATCTCGGCTTCGACGCTCTCCGAGGCAACGCCCGCGTCCGGCAGCCGCACCAGGAACTCGGCGCCGCGGCCCGGCCCGTCGCTTCGCGCCTCGATCGAGCCGCCGTGCAGCTCGACGAGCGCCTTGGTGAGCGCGAGCCCCAGGCCGAGGCCGCCCTTCCCGCGCGCGAGCGTGGTGTCGGCCTGGCTGAACGGGCGGAACAGCCGGCCGAGCATTTTCTCGTCCATGCCCGCGCCGCCGTCGGCGACGCGCAGTTCCGTGGCGCCCGCGCCATGGGCAAGCGTCACCTCGACCCGGCCGGCTTCGCCGGCGAACTTGATGGCGTTGTCGAGCAGGTTGCCGACCACCTGGCAAAGGCGCGCGCGGTCTCCCTCCATGATCGCGTCCTGCGCGGAGAGCTCGAGGGCGACGGCGACGCCCGCCTTGTCGGCGGCGGCTCGATAATCCTCCACGCACTCGCGCACGACCGCGGCAAGATCGACGCGGCCGCGCTGCAGGGCGATCTTGCCGCGCGCGATGCGCGTCACGTCGAGCAGGTCGTCGATCAGGCGCGTGAGCAGGCGCGTCTGCCGGCCGATCACGTCGTGGGCGCGCTCGCGCGCCTCGGCGCGGGGCGAGTTGGCGAGCGTGTGCAGGCTGTTCGTGATCGCGGCCATCGGATTGCGCAGCTCGTGCGCAAGCACGCCCAGGAATTCGTTCTTGCGCTGGTCGGCCTCGGCGAGCGACTCGGCGTAGGCGCGCAGGCGCTGCGTCTGCTCCTTGAGCTGCTCGTTCTGGGCGTGGATCTCCTCGCCCTGCGCCTGCAGCTCCTCGTTCTGGGCGTGGATCTCTTCGCTTTGCGCCTGCAGCTCCTCGTTCTGGTCCTGCAGCAGCCCGCTCTTGTGCTCGAGCTCGGCCAGCAGCGCGCGGATCTCCTGGTAGGCGCGTACGTTCTCGAGGCCCATGGCGAGCCGCCCGGCGGCAACCTCCAGGAAGGACACCGCATCGTCGTCGAAGCGGCGCAGCGAGGCCACCTGCAGCACCCCCAGGAGCTCGCCGCGGAACGTGAGCGGCACGGCGACGACCGAGCGCGGCGGCGCCGCGTCGTAGCCGAGCTTCACGTTGAAGCCGGCCTCCGCCGGCACGTCGCGCACCACCACGGGGCGGCGGTCGCGCGCCGCCTGGCCGGGAATGCCCTCTCCGAGGCGGATGTCCGCGAGCCCGTCGGCGAGCGCGCGCTGGGCCACCGGGCGCAGCCGGTCATCCTCGTGCCAGTACACCACCCCGACTTCCGCGCGCACGTGCTCGCAGATGGCCTGCAGCGCCGCGGCTCCCATCGTCGCCTTGTCGAGGCTGGTCGCCGTCGCTTCGGCCACCGCGCGATGCGCCTGCATGCGCGCCTCGCGGTGCTCCAGCGCGGCGGCCGCGGCGCCGAAGGCCTGCGCGAGCTGGCCCATCTCGCTGCGCGGGGCGGGCCGCTCGCCGCCGTTGCCGTTTCCGTGGCCGGGCGGCGCGAAGGCTAGCGCCGGCTGCCAGTCGCCGCGGCGCAGGGCGTCGGCCACGCCGACCAGCGCCTTCGCCGGTCCGCGGATCGAGCGCGCGATCAGCAGCGCGAGCACGGCGAACAGAAGGAACGCGGCGCCGCCCGCCACGGCGATGCCGCGCGTGGCCGCCCGGCGCGCCTCGCCCATCCGCGCAAGCGCCGCCTCGGCATAGCCTTTCTGCAGCGTGCTGAACTCGTCGATCGCCCGCTCGGCCGTCTCGCGCACTTCGCCCAGTGCGGCTTCGGCGGCCGGCCGGGTGACGGCGCCGCCCGCCGCGTCGATGTAGCGCAGCACGCTCGGCGCGAGACGGTCGAAGAACCTCTGCCCTTCGGCGGACATCGGCAGCACGCGCAGCCTGTCGAGCGCGCTGCGCGCCCGCTCGCGTTGCTCCTCGTACCCGGCGAGGGTTTCGGGCGCCGGACGCAGGAGATAGGAGCGAACCGCGATGCCGAGCATCAAGACCGCACGCTCGAGGTCCTCGGCGCCGCGCACCAGCGGCTGGATGCGCTCCTCGAAAGCCTCTTCGGCCGCGGAGCTGCGCTCGTGCCAGTAGAAGCTGCTGCCGAGCAGCGCCGCGAGCACGCAGAACAGCAGCCCGAAGCCGATGGAAAGCCGCTGGCCGATGCTCAGGTCATGGAACAGGTTCATGCCTGAGCCATGGCAACCGGATCCACCGCCCGGAAAATCCGCTGCGCGCCGGCCACCGGCGCGAGCATGCGCATCACCGGCTCGGGCGGCCATTCCGATTCGCCCAGCAGGAGCACGCCGCCGGGGCGCAGCGCCCGGCTCAGCGCGCGGTAGGCCTCGAGGCGCGCTTCGGCCTCTAGGTAGATGCAGACGTTGCGGCAGCTCACGAGGTCAAAGCCGCTCCAGCCCGGGACCGCGGCGAACAGCAGGTCGTGGCGCCGAAAGCGCACGCGGCCGCGCAGGCACTCGTCGACCTCGAGCTCGAAATGCGGCCGTTCGCCGACCGCCGACAGGTAGCGCGCGGCGAGCGCCGCGGGGAGCTCCAGGGCGGACTCCGGCGAGTAGCGCCCGCGGGACGCGGCGGTGAGCGCGCTCGGGTCGATGTCGGTCGCCTCGATCACGCCGGCGACGCCCGCCTCGTCGAGCAGCATGGCCAGGGTGTAGGGCTCCTCGCCGCAGCCGCAGCCGGCGCTCCAGAGCCGAAGCGGCGCGCCGCCCGATTCGCGGCCGAGCGCCGGCACCACCTCCGCGCGCAGCCGATCGAACGCGGGCGCATGGCGGTAGAACCGGCTCACCTTGATCGCGATGCGGTCGAGCAGGCGCCCGGCTTCGTCCTGCGAGCCCTTCAAAAGCTCCAGGTACGCTCCGTGCGAACGCAGGCCCAGGGACAGCATGCGGTTGGCGATGCGCCGGTGCACCGTGCCCGCGCGGTACCGGGAGAAGTCCATCCCGGTCTGGCGGCGCAGCACGGCGAGGATCTCGCCGACCAGCGGATCGACCTCCTCAGCCGTCCGCGCCACGCGTGAGTCTGTTGACGGTGCGCAGAAGCTCCTCCGGCTCGAACGGCTTGCGCAGCATGGCGTCGGCGCCGGCGTGCTGGGCCACCTGGAGGTAGTCCTGCTTCGCGATGTCGCCGCCGCCTGACATGGCGACGATCTTCACCCCGGGCCATTCGGTGCGGAATTTCACGATGGTCTCGAGGCCGTCCTGGTCGGGCATGAAGATGTCGGTGATCACCACGTCGGCCGGGCGGCGGCGGTGGATTTCGATCGCGCGCCGCGCGTCGCTCGCCGTCTCCGATTCGTAGCCGGCGCCTTCGAGCAGCGCGTTGATCGAGAGCAGGACGTCGGCGTTGTCGTCGACGACCAGGACGCGCATTGGACCTGCTGCCGGCATCGCCCCCCGCTGGAATTCGTTCGGTACAAACGGCGATTATAAGACGGGCGGATCTGAAAATTACGCTTTTGGGTCCTTTCCCGACGGGCGGCGCGTGCTGCGCCGCTGCGCACCGCCTTCGCGCTTGAGCGCCTCGAGCGAATCGCGCGCGCGCTTGATCGCCTGCTCGCCGATACTGTCGAGAAGCTCCCCGTAGGTTTGACGGCGGCCGCAAGCGGCGCAGGTGAACACGCTGTCGAGCTTCGGCGGCGGCGTGGACTCGGACGCAAACTCCGACGCGCCGCACGGGCAGAGCGCCGCCAGATCGCCCACACGAACCTGCATGCTCCCCCCAGAGGCATGATCCGTTTGGAGCACGATACGCGAACGGCGAGCGGGCCCGCAATCGCCTGCACCCCCATTTCTCGATTTGTGGTCGGCCCCGTACGCACGCGGGCATAGGCGTTGCTCGCCGCAGGCACCTTGTCCTCCGCCAATACCGTCCTTTTCGTCCGGCACACGCTCATCGTGCTGGCGCTGGTCGCACTGGCGCTCCTCCTCTGGAAGATCGCCTACGCGCTGCTGCTCGCCTTCGGCGGGGTGCTGTTCGCCGTGTTCCTTCGCGGGCTGGCGGGGATCGTGGCGTCCTGGACGCACCTGCGCATGCGCTGGGCGCTCGTGGTGGTCATCGTCTCGCTCATCGCGCCGCTCGTGGCCGCCGGCATCCTGGTCGGCCCGACCCTCGCCGAGCAGCTCGGCCAGCTCGGCGACACCGTGAGCCGCGGGGTCGAGCGGGTGCGCCACTATCTCGAGCAGGCGCCGATCGGCGCGCAGGTCGTCGAGATGCTCACCGGCGGCATGCAGAACGGCGGGCAGCTCCTGGGCGCGGTCGGCACGTTCTTCCGCGGCGCCGCCGACGCCGTGATCGCGCTCATCGTGGTGCTGGTGGCCGGGGTGTTCTTTGCCGCGAATCCGCGTCTCTACGTCGAAGGCGTGGTGGCGCTGGTGCCGCGCAACCGCCAGGCGCGCGCGCGCGAGGTGCTCGAGGCCGTGGGCGGCGCGCTGTGGCTGTGGCTCGTCGGCCAGTTCGTGCAGATGCTCGCCGTCGGCGTGCTCACCGCCATCGGGCTGCTCATTGTCGGGGTGCCGCTCGCGCTTGCCCTGGGTCTCATCACCGGCCTGCTCGATTTCGTGCCCTTCATCGGGCCGCTCGTGGCGGCGATCCCGATCCTGCTCGTCGCGCTGACCGCCGACTTCCAGACGCTGCTCTACGCAGGCCTGGTCTTCGTCGCCGTCCAGCAGATCGAGAACAACCTTCTCACTCCGATCGTGCAGCGCTGGGCCGTATCCCTGCCGCCGGTGCTGGTGCTCGTGGCGACCATCGCGTTCGCGCTCCTCTTCGGCTTGATCGGCGCCATCTTCGCCACGCCGCTGCTCGTGGTCGTGAT
>DATLGR010000088.1:0-5590 GCA_035540415.1 Burkholderiales bacterium
GCCGCGCGGCCTTCGAGCGCCGCCAGCAGCGCGACGAAGAGCGCCACCCCGAGCACGTAGCGCACCGTGCCGAGCGCGAACGGATCGAGGTAGGCCAGGGTGCGCTTGGCGATCGGCATCAGCGGGGCCCAGCACAGGATGGTGACGCCCATCCAGGCGAGCCCCGCGGCGAGGTTCGGGCGCGTCAAGCGCGAAGGCCGGGGTCAGACCCCCGCGCGGGGTCTGACCCCGATGTTCCCGATGTTCCGGGGTCAGGCAGCCTTTTTCTCCTCGCGCAGGGCGCGGCGCAGGATCTTGCCGACGTTGGTCTTGGGCAGCTCGGCGCGGAACTCGACGTGCTTCGGGCGCTTGTAGGCGGTGAGCTCCTTCCTGCAGTGCTCGAGCACGTCGCGCTCGGTGAGGCCGGGGTCCTTCCTCACCACGAACACCTTGGGCGCCTCGCCCGAATGCTCGTCGGCCACGCCGACCGCCGCGCACTCGAGCACGCCGGGGTGCATCGCCACCACCTGCTCGATCTCGTTCGGGTACACGTTGAAGCCCGACACCAGGATCATGTCCTTCTTGCGGTCGATGATGCGGATGAAGCCCTTCTCGTCCATGACGCCGATGTCGCCGGTGCGGAAGAAGCCGTCGGGCCCGAGCACCTGCGCGGTCTCGTCGGGGCGCTGCCAGTAGCCCTTCATCACCTGTGGGCCGCGGATGCAGATCTCGCCCGGCTGGCCGAGCGGCACGTCGCGGCCTTCGTCGTCGCGCAGCACCACCTCGGTCGAGGGCATGGGAATGCCGATGGCGCCGTTGAACTCGGCGAGGTTGAGCGGGTTGGCGGTCGCCGCCGGCGCGGTTTCGGTGAGGCCGTAGCCTTCGATGAGGGTGGTGCCGGTCACGTGCTTCCAGCGCTCGGCCACCGCCTTCTGCACCGCCATGCCGCCGCCCACGGCGAGCCTGAGGCGGCTGAAGTCGAGCCTGGCGAAGTCCGGGTGGTTGAGCAGCGCATTGAACAGCGTGTTGACGCCGGTGATGATGGTGTACTTGTGCCGGCCCAGCTCCTTGACGAAGCCGGGAATGTCGCGCGGGTTGGTGATGAGCACGTTCTCGCCGCCGACCACCGTCATCACCAGGCAGTTCACGGTGAGCGAAAAGATGTGGTAGAGCGGCAGCGCGGTGATGATCACCGGGCGCTCATTGCCGATGGCGGGCTCGAGCCAGGCGCGGTACTGCAGGAGCGCCGCGATGACGTTGCGGTGCGTGAGCATGGCGCCCTTCGACACGCCGGTGGTGCCGCCGGTGTACTGCAGGAAGGCAACGTCGTTGTGGCCAAGGCGCGGCGGCTCGAGGCGCGCCGCGCCGCCCGCGGCGAGCGCCGCCTTGAAGCCCACCGCGCCGGGCAGCTCGTAGGGCGGCACCATCTTCTTCACCCGGCGCACCACCAGGTTCACGATCAGGCCCTTCAGCCCGAGCATCTCGCCCAGCGAGGTGACCACCACCTGATTGAGCGGATCGCCGTCCTTCAGCCGCGCGCGCACCTGTTGCAGCACGTGGGCGAAATTCTCGAGGATCACGATGGCCTCGGCGCCCGAGTCCTTGAGCTGGTGCTCCAGCTCGCGCGCCGTGTAGAGCGGGTTCACGTTGACCACCGTGCAGCCGGCGCGCAGCGTGCCGAACATGGCGATGGGGTACTGCAGGCAGTTGGGCATCATGATCGCCACGCGCGCGCCGCGGCCCAGGCCCTGGCCCTGCAGCCACGCGCCGAAGGCGCGCGAGGCGCGCTCGAGCTCGGCGAAGCTGAGCGACTTGCCCATGCTGTGGTAGGCGGGCCGGTCGGCGTACCTGGCGATGCTCGCGTCGAACAGCGCCACCAGGCTTTCGAATTCGTCGGGGTCGATGTCGGCCGGCACGCCAGGGGGGTAGCTCTTCAGCCAGATGCGGTCCATCGCTCCTCCTCCGCTAGCGGGATGGCGCGTGCATTCTAACCACCAGCGGTGCGGCGAGGCAGCCGGCGCCGATGGCCACATACGCCACCACCCAGGCGAGCGCGCGCTCGGCGCCGCCGGCCGCATCGAGCGCGACGCCGAACACGATCGGGCCGGCGAGCCCGCCGCCGAAGCCGGCGAGCGAGTACAGGCCGAGCGCCGCGCCGCGCAGCTCCGGCGGCGCCGCGGCCACCAGCCCCGCGGTGAGCGTGCCCGATTCGGCCATCACCAGCATGGAGTAGACGACGAGGATCGCGAGCACGAGCGCCCAGTGCCAGGGCGCGCCGACGGCGAGCAGGATGCCGCTCGCGCCCGAGCCGGCCATGGCGGCGAGGATCCAGCGCCGCCGGCCGACGCGCAGGGCGATCTCGTTGCCGATGATGGATGCGGGCACGGCGAAGAGATTCACCACCGCGGCGATGGCGGCGGCATGCCAGGGAAACGTGCTGCCCGCATGCAGGCTGGCGGAGAAGGCGAGGAAGGCCACCATCCAGGCGCGCGAGCCGAAGAGCTCCAGGCAGTGCACCGTGTAGCCCAGGATGTAGCCGGTGCTCGCGCGGTCGGCCAGCACCCGCCGCCAGGCGGCGAGCGGAAACAGCGAGGCGATCGAGAATCGCGTCCCGGGCACGGTCTTCGCCGGGGCGATGGCAAAGTACACGAGCAGCCCCGCGGCGAGCGGCCCCAGGCCGGAGACGACGAAGGCGGCGCGCCAGCCGTAATGCGGCGCGATCAGCCCCGCGAGGGCGAACGACAGCGCCGTGCCGATGCCGAAAAACGAGGTGTAGAACGCGATCGAGCGGCTCTGCGAAGGCCCCGAGATGCGATCCGAGAGCAGCCGCAGCCCCGGCATGTAGGTGCCGGCGATGCCCACGCCGAGCAGCACCTGGAAGGCGATGGCGCTGGCGAAGCCCTGCGCCCAGAGCCCGAACCCAACGCTCGCCGCCGCCGCGGCCAGGCTGCCCGCGAGGTACACCCGCCGGCCGTCGACGCGGTCGGTGAGCGCGGTGCACAACGACACCGCGGCGACGTAGCCGGCGAAGAACATCCCGCCCACCACGCCCGCCTCGGCGTTGGTGAGCCCCCACGCGTCGCGCAGCTCCGGCAGCAGCGCCGCGTACGTGGCGAAGCCCAGCATCGACAGGATGTGGGCCGCCAGCATCACCGTCGGCGTCCAGTTCGGAGTCAAATCGGGATCAATTCGGGGTCAGGGTCGTAATTGTTTCGGCTTGTTGTTCTGGGCGACTGGTCTTGGCTGCGGCGCCAAGGCTAGCCGCCGCGCGGGCCCGGTTTTCCGCGCCGCACGCGCGCACCGGACGCCATTATGCGCGACTTGAAATCATCGCTCGCCAGCGGAAAGCCGCCGTTCGCCGCGGCGCGGATTTCGCGCAGCAGGTCGCCCTCGACGGCCTCTTCCATCAGGCGCCGATAGGCCGCGTGACGGGCCGATTCGGAAGTGGCGAGCGCGAGGAACTCGGCGTGCGGCGTGAGCAGAAGATCCTTGCGCACGCCCGTGTTGCCGCCATGGCTCGACCACGCATATTCCAACGGCGCGGCGACCATGCCGGCCCGGACCGGGTTGAGCTCGATGTAGCGATGGCAGGCGAGCACGTAGCGCTCGGACTCGACGAGGTTGGAGCGAAAACGCCCTTCCCACAGCGTGCCGCTGCGCGCGTGCCTTCGGTTGAAGTAGCGCACGTAGCACCGCCCGAGATCGCGCATCAGCGCGCCACAGTCACCGTCCGCTGCCGGCGTGACCAGGAGATGGACATGGTTGGTCATCAGGCAGTACGCATGCACGGCACAGCCGTGCCTCCCAGCCACGTGGCGCAGATAGGAAAGATAAGTTCAGTAATCGCCCTCGACGCGAAAGCAGTCGTTGCGATTGTTGCCGCGCTGGATGACGTGCAGCGCGACCCCCTGGCAGGTCAACCGCGGGTGGCGGGCCATGAGCGCAAAAACGCTTGCACGGCCCCGGCGGTTGACCGCTGCCGAAAATTACGACCCTGACCCCGAATTACCTGTTCTTGAAGGCGGGCTTGCGTTTTTCGAGGAAGGCGGCCATGCCTTCCTTCTGGTCCTCGAGGGCGAACTGGGAATGGAACAGGCGGCGCTCGAAGAGCACGCCTTCGCTGAGCGCGGTCTCGTAGGCGCGGTTGATCGACTCCTTGATCATCATCACCACGGGGAGCGAGCTCGAGGCGATCTTCTCGCCCACGGCGAGCGCCTCGTCCATGAGCTTGTCGAGCGGCACCACGCGCGAGACGAGCCCGGCGCGCTCGGCCTCCTGCGCATCCATCATGCGCGCGGTGAGGCACAGGTCCATGGCCTTCGCCTTGCTCGTGAAGCGCGGCAGGCGCTGCGTGCCGCCGGCGCCGGGCATGATGCCGAGGTTGACCTCGGGCTGGCCGAAGCGCGCGTTGTCGGCCGCGATGACGATGTCGCACATCATGGCGAGCTCGCAGCCGCCGCCGAGCGCGTAGCCGGCCACCGCCGCGATCACCGGCTTGCGGATGCGCCGGATGTGCTCCCAGTCGCGCGTGATGTAGTCCGACCGGAAGGCGTCCATGTAGCCGAAGTCCTTCATGGCGGCGATGTCGGCGCCGGCGGCGAACGCCTTGTCGCTGCCGGTGAGGACGATGGCGCCGATGCCGTCATCGGCGTCGAAGTCGCGCAGCGCCTGGCCGAGCTCCTGCATGAGCTCGGCATTGAGCGCGTTCATCTGCTTGGGGCGGTCGAGGCGGATGAGGCCCACGCGCCCGCGGGTTTCGGTCCTGACGAAGTTCATCGCGATCCTGCCTTGAGCTCGGAAAGGGGAATGGCGCCGGG
Source organism: Burkholderiales bacterium (assembly GCA_035540415.1). GTDB lineage: Bacteria > Pseudomonadota > Gammaproteobacteria > Burkholderiales > SG8-39 > SCGC-AG-212-J23. Next base: position 4,797 of record DATLGR010000088.1, read on the forward strand.
GATGTCGATGCGCGTGCGGCCCGGCTCGACCGCGGGGAGCGCCTCCACCGCGCGCATCGTGGCGGCGCTGCGCCGCGCGAGGTCCTGGTAGAGCTGCAGGTTGTCCTTTTTCCAGCGCAGCTCCTGCTCGGAGAGCTGCCGCAGGATTCGCGCGGGGATGCCCGCGGCGAGCGCGCGCGGCGGGATCTTCGCCTCGGCCTTGACGAAGGCGAGCGCCGCGACGACGGCCTCTTCGCCCACGTGCGCGTTGTCGTTCACCACCGCGTTCATCCCGACGAGCGCGCCGCGGCCGATCACGCAGCCGTGCAGCACGGCGCCATGGCCGATGCTCGAGTCGGCCCCGGCGACCGTGTCCTTGCCGGGAAAGCCGTGCATGACGCAGGTGTCCTGCAGGTTCGCGCCCGCCTCCACCACGATGCGGCCGAAGTCGCCGCGCAGGCAGGCCGCCGGCCCGATGTAGGCGCGCGGCCCGACGATCACGTCGCCGATGAGCACCGCGCTCGGGTGCACGAATGCGCTCGGATCCACGACCGGCGTGATCCCGTCGATGGCGTAGACAGTCGGCATGCGCTGATTTTAAGCTGTTCCCATGGCATCGATCCTCGTTTCGCAGGAAGCCGGGGTGCTCAGCCTCACGCTCAACCGGCCCGACAAGCTGAACGCCTTCAACCCGCAGATGCACCAGGAGCTGCGCCGGGCGCTCGAGCAGGCGCTGAACGACGACGCGGTGCGCGCGGTGCTGCTCACCGGCGCGCACCGCGTCGTCGTTCAGCGCCTGCTCGAGCGCCCGGCGC
>DATLGR010000089.1:0-4556 GCA_035540415.1 Burkholderiales bacterium
CAGTGGCCGCGCGCCACGCCCTCGCGCCGCGGGTCGGCGGCGCCGCGCCATCCCCCCGGCACGCGCTCGATGCCGTGCAGGCCGCTCGCGAGCGGCACCGTTTCGACGACATGGCCGCGCGCCTCGAGCGGCGCGCGCAGCCGCTCGTAGTCCGTGGCCGCCTCGAGCAATGTGGGGCCATTGCGCGAGCCGAAATTGGGCGCCGCGAACGCGGCCGGAAGGTCGAGCCCCCAGTCGAGGACCGCCACGAGGGCGCGGGCGACGTAGTTGATGATGTTGGGCCCGCCGGGCGAGCCGAGCGAGAGCCGCACGCGCCCGTCGGCGTCGAAGACGATGGTCGGCGCCATGCTGCTGCGCGGCCGCTTGCCGGGCGCGACTTCGTTCGGCCCGCCGGGCGCGAAGTCGAAGTCGGTGAGCTGGTTGTTGAGAAGGAAGCCGCGCACCATGATGCGGCTGCCGAAGATCGACTCGATGGTGCTGGTCATCGCCGCGACGTTGCCCTGCGCGTCGACCACGCTGAGGTGCGTGGTCCCGGCGGGCTCGAACAGGCCTGGCGGCGCCTCGCGCATCGAGCGCTCGCCGATCGTGCGCGCCCGTGCGTCGAGATAGGCCGGATCGAGCAGGCGCCCCAGCGGAACCGCGATCGCGTCGGGATCGGCGAGGTGGCGCGCACGGTCGGCATAGGCGAGCCGGCCGGCCTCGGAAAACAGATGCACCGCGACCGCCGAATGCGCCGGCGCGTGGTCGAACGGCACGCGCTCGAGCAGCCCCAGGATCTGCAGCACGCCCACGCCGCCGGCGCTAGGCGGCCCCATCGAGCACACCCGCCAGCGGCGGTACGGGCCGCACAGCGGCGCACGCTCGAGCGGCCGGTAGGCGGCGAGATCCGGTTCCGCGAGGTCGCCGGGGCGCGGGTGCGAGCGCACCGCATGCACGATGGCGGCCGCGATCTCGCCGCGGTAGAAGGCCTCCGCGCCCTCGAGCGCGACGCGGCGCAGCGTGGCGGCATACTCGCGGTTGACGATCCGGGTGCCCGGCGCCTTCGCGCGCCCCTGCTGCGTGAAGTACAGCTCCCGCGCGCGCGGGTCGGCGGCGAGAAACGGCTCGGCCTCGAGCTGCGCGTGCAGGCGCGCCGACAACGCGAAGCCCTCCTCCGCCGCCGCGATCGCCGGCTCGAAGAGCTCGCGCCAGGGGCGCCGCCCGTGGCGCCGGTGGGCGGCCTCGAGCATGCGCAGCAATCCCGGCACCCCGACCGAGCGCCCGCCCACGGCGGCCTCGAAGAAACCGAGCGGCTGCGCCTCGGCGTCGAGGAAGCGGTCGGCACGGGCGGCTGCCGGCGCCGTCTCGCGCCCGTCGTAGCTGGTGAGCGAGGCCTCGGGCTGCGACCAGTGCAGCAGGAACGCTCCGCCGCCGATGCCCGAGGACTGCGGCTCGACCAGGCCCAAAACCATCTGCGCGGCAATCGCCGCGTCGAGCGCCGAGCCGCCGCGCTCGAGCACCGCCACACCCGCCTCGACCGCCAGCGGGTGCGCCGCCGCGACCATGAAGCGCGCTGGGGCATCGCGCGGCGGGGCATGGGCGCAGGCCGCGAGCAGGAAAACAAAAAGGGCGGCCGCGGCCGCCCCCGTGCAGCGATGTGACCGCGCCGACTTCACACGATCAGCGGAACGACCAGCAGCGCCACGATGTTGATGATCTTGATGAGCGGGTTCACCGCGGGACCGGCGGTGTCCTTGTACGGGTCGCCGACAGTATCGCCGGTGACCGCCGCCTTGTGCGCGTCGGAGCCCTTGCCGCCGTGATTTCCGTCCTCGATGTATTTTTTGGCGTTGTCCCAGGCGCCGCCGCCGGTGCACATGGAGATGGCGACGAACAGGCCCGTGACGATAGTGCCCATCAGCACGCCGCCGAGGGCCTTGGGCCCGAGCAGCAGGCCGACGACGATCGGCACCAGCACCGGCAGCAGCGACGGAATCATCATCTCCTTGATGGCGGCGCGCGTCAGCATGTCGACCGCCGTGCCGTACTCGGGCTTGTCGGTGCCTTGCATGATGCCGGGCTTCTCGCGAAACTGCCGGCGCACCTCGTGCACCACCGAGCCCGCGGCGCGCCCGACCGCTTCCATCGCCATGGCACCGAAAAGGTAGGGCACCAGGCCGCCGATGAACAGCCCGATGATCACCATGTGGTCGGAGAGATCGAAGTTGAATACGGCGCCCGCCGCCTCCAGCGCGTGCGTGTAGTCGGCGAACAGCACTAGGGCGGCAAGGCCCGCGGAGCCGATGGCGTAGCCCTTGGTGACCGCCTTGGTGGTATTGCCCACCGCGTCCAGCGGGTCGGTGATGCTGCGCACCGACTCGGGCAGGTTGGCCATCTCGGCGATGCCGCCCGCGTTGTCGGTGATGGGCCCGTAGGCGTCGAGCGCCACGATGATGCCGGCCATGGACAGCATGGACGTGGCGGCGATGGCGATGCCGTAGAGGCCGGCAAGCGCGTACGAAACGAAGATCGCCACGCACACCGCCAGCACCGGCCACGCGGTGGACTTCATCGAAACGCCCAGGCCCGCGATGATGTTCGTGGCGTGGCCGGTGGTGCTCGCCTCGGCGACGTGGCGCACGGGCTTGAACTGCGTTCCGGTGTAGTACTCGGTGATCCACACCATGAACCCGGTGAGCGCCATGCCGACCACCGCCGCGCCCCACAGGCGCTCGACGCTGATGAAGACGCTCTCGCCCGCGATGTCGAACGGCACCTGCCGCACCACCTCGCCCATGAGCAGCAGGGTGATGGGATAGAAGGCGATCAGCGCCACGATGCCGGAAACGGCGAGGCCCTTATACAGCGCGGGCATCACGTTCTTGTCGCCGGGCTTCGCGCGCACGAACCAGGTGCCAATGATGGAGGCGATGATCGCGAAGCCGCCCAGCGCCAGCGGGTAGATGAGCGGCTCGGGCGTGGCGGTGCGCACCATCAGCGCGCCCAGCAGCATCGTGGCGATGATCGTCACCGCATACGTCTCGAACAGGTCGGCGGCCATGCCGGCGCAGTCGCCGACGTTGTCGCCCACGTTGTCGGCGATGACCGCAGGGTTGCGCGGATCGTCCTCCGGGATTCCGGCCTCGACCTTGCCGACGAGATCGGCGCCGACGTCGGCGCCCTTGGTGAAGATGCCGCCGCCCAGCCGCGCGAAGATCGAGATCAGCGAGCCGCCGAAGGCGAGGCCCACCAGCGGGTGGAGGATGTCGACGAAGTTGGCGCGGTCGATCGCGTTGGCGTAGAGGAGCGCGAAGTACCCGGCCACGCCGAGCAGGCCCAGGCCCACCACCAGCAGCCCGGTGACGGCGCCGCCGTTGAAGGCCACCTGCAGCGCCTCGTTCAGGCCCACGCGCGCGGCCTCGGCGGTGCGCACGTTGGCGCGCACCGAGATGTTCATGCCGATGATGCCGCAGGCGCCCGAGAGGACCGCGCCGAGGAAGAAGCCCCAGGCGGTGGCCCAGCCCAGCCCGGGCACGAAGCCGATGATGAGGAACAGGATCGCGCCGACGATGGCGATGGTCGTGTACTGGCGCCAGAGGTAGGCGACCGCACCTTCGCGCACCGCGCCGGCGATCTCGCGCATGCGCTCGTTGCCGTCGGGCAGGCGCACGATGCGCCCGATCTGCCAGGCGCCGTAGACGATAGCTAGAACCGCGCATACGAGCGCGAACACGAGACCGGCTTGCATCTTGTTGACTCCCTCTTTTGGAGGGCCCGAATTCTATCAGTTCAGCGCAGCGAGGGCCCGCGCCCGCACCTCGTCCACTCTGCCGGAGCCCGAAATGCGGCGGTATTTCGGCGCGCCGGCATCGCCCGAGGCGGCCCAGCGGCCGTAGTACTCCACGAGCGGACGCGTCTGCGCCCGGTAGACCTCGAGCCGGCGGCGCACCGTCTCTTCGCGGTCGTCGTCGCGCTGCACGAGCGGCTCGCCGGTGACGTCGTCGTGCCCGGGCACGCGCGGCGGATTGAAGCTCACGTGATAGCTGCGCCCGGAGGCCGGGTGCACGCGCCGGCCGATCATGCGCTCCACGATGTCCTCGTCGGGCACGTCGATCTCGAGCACGTAGTCGAGCCCCACCCGCGCCGCGCGCAGCGCCTCGGCCTGCGGGATGGTGCGCGGAAAGCCGTCGAACAGATAGCCGCGGCCGCAGTCCGGCGCGCCCAGGCGCTCCTTGACCAGCGCGAGGATGATGTCGTCGGACACGAGCTGGCCCGCGTCCATCACCTTGCGCGCCGCCACTCCGAGGGGCGATCCGGCCTTCACCGCTGCGCGCAGCATGTCGCCGGTGGAAATCTGCGGTATGCCGAATTGCGCGCACAGGTGCTGCGCCTGGGTGCCCTTCCCGGCCCCGGGCGGTCCCAGCAGGATCAGCCTCATGCGAGCATTTTACGGACGAGCTCGAGGTCCTGCGGGGTATCGACGCCCGGCGCGATGTCGGTTTCGCTCACCGCCACCGCAATGCGATGACCGTGCCACAGGACGCGCAGCTGCTCGAGCGCCTCGGCGCGCTCCAGGG
>DATLGR010000090.1:0-5755 GCA_035540415.1 Burkholderiales bacterium
GGATCGCCCGAGGCCTCCTTCGCGACGCGGCTCGAAATACGTCGCGGCTGCGTCCGCCTGCGTCACTGCGCCAGCCTGACCTGCAATCCCACCCGCTCGATGCCCTGCCGGCGCAACTCGTCCATGACCTGCAGCACCGACTCGTAGCGGGCATTCTTGTCACCGCCCACGAGCACCGGGAGATCCTGGTTGGCGGCGCGCGCGGCCTTGAGGAACGCGGGCAGATCGGCGCGGCCGAGCTGGCGCTCTTCGAGGATGCGGCCGCCGGCATCGCGGGTCCGCACCACCAGCAGCTGATCGGCGCGCACGAAGACCTCCAGCGGCACCACGCGAGGCTGGCTCGCCTTGCCGACCGTGGGCAGATCGATCACCGCGGGCACCACCAGCGGCGCCGTCACCATGAAGATGACCAGCAGCACCAGCATGACGTCGACATAGGGAACGACGTTGATCTCGTTCATGGGCCGGCGCCGGCGATGCACGGCCGGCATGCCTACCTCACCGCCTGCCGGTGCAGGATGTTGGAAAACTCCTCCATGAAGCTCTCGAATCGGATCGACAGCCGCTCGATGTCGTGCGAATAGCGGTTATAGGCGACCACCGCCGGGATCGCGGCGAAAAGGCCCAGCGCCGTGGCGATGAGCGCCTCGGCGATCCCCGGGGCCACCTGCGCGAGCGTCGCCTGCTGCACGTTCGCGAGGCTGCGGAAGGCATGCATGATGCCCCACACGGTGCCGAAGAGCCCCACGTACGGGCTCACGCTGCCGGCGGAGGCGAGAAAGGACAGGTGCCGCTCGAGGAAGTCCATCTCGCGCTGGAACGTGGCGCGCATGGCGCGCCGCGCCCCGTCGACCATGTCGCTCGGGTCGGTGCCGCGCTGGCCGCGCAGCTTGGCGAACTCGCGGAATCCGGCCTCGAACACGCGCTCGAGGCTGCCGATGGAGTGGCGGTTGTTGACCGCGCCCTGGTAGAGCGCATTCAGATCGTTGCCGCTCCAGAACTCGCGCTCGAACTTGTCGGTCTGCGCGCCGGCGCGGCGGATGGAGAACCACTTCTGGAAGATGAACATCCACGACATGAAGGACACGACGACCAGCAGCGCCATGACGACCTTGACGAGCGGGCTCGCTTGGAGGACGAGCGTCCAGATGTCCAGATCCTGGGTCATTGGGATTCGAGCGCCTGTTGTAGTTCTACCGGCATGCGGGCGGGTTTCATGCGATCGCGGTCCACCAACGCGAGCGCCACGTCGGCTTCGACCAGTAGCGTGCCTTGGCGTTCCACCCGGTGGCGGAACACCAGGCTCGCGCGTCCCATTTTAACCACTTCGGCTGACACGAGAAGCAAATCGTTTAGGCGGGCCGGCGCATGGTAGCGAGCCCGGATCTCGTAGACGAGAAACAAAAGCCGCCGCGCATCGGCGAAGCTCGCGAGGTCCACGCCGCGCGCGTTGAGCAGCTCGCTGCGCGCGCGCTCCATGAACGCGAGGTACTGGGCGTGAAACACCACGCCGCCCGCATCGGTGTCCTGGTAATAGACGCGGACGGGGACCTTCAAGCTCGTCGGCGGCGCCCTAGGGGCCGGCCAGCAGGTCGCCCGAGGTGCCTGCGGGCGCCGCGATGCCGAAGTGCCGGTAGGCCGATGGGGTGGCGACGCGCCCGCGCGGCGTGCGCTGCAGATAGCCCTGCTGGATGAGGTAGGGCTCGAGCACGTCCTCGATGGTGTCGGCCTCCTCGCCGATGGCGTGCGCGAGGTTGTCGACCCCGACCGGCCCGCCGGAGAACTTCTCGATCACCGCCAGGAGCAGCTTGCGGTCCATCAGGTCGAGGCCCAGCGGATCGACATCGAGCATGCGCAGCGCCGCCTCGGCGACCGGCGCGCTCACGCGGCCGTCGGCCTTGACCTGGGCGTAGTCGCGCACCCGGCGCAGCAGCCGGTTGGCGATGCGCGGCGTGCCGCGCGAGCGCCGCGCGATCTCGCCCGCGCCCGAATCCTCCAGCGGGACCCCGAGCAGCGTGGCCGAGCGACGCACGATCGCCGCGAGCTCCTCGTCGCGGTAGAACTCGAGCCGCGCGACGATGCCGAAGCGATCGCGCAGCGGGTTCGTCAGCATCCCGGCCCGGGTGGTCGCCCCGGCAAGGGTGAACGGCGGCAGGTCGAGCTTGATCGAGCGCGCCGCCGGGCCCTCGCCGATCATGATGTCGATCTGGAAGTCCTCGAGCGCCGGGTAGAGGATCTCCTCGACTACCGGGGAGAGCCGGTGGATCTCGTCGATGAACAGCACGTCGCGCGGCTCGAGGTTGGTGAGCAGCGCGGCGAGATCCCCGGGGCGCTCGAGCACCGGGCCGGAGGTCTGGCGCAGGTTCACGCCCATCTCGCGGGCGATGATATGGGCGAGCGTCGTCTTGCCGAGCCCCGGGGGCCCGAAAAGCAGCACATGGTCGAGCGCCTCGCCGCGGCCGCGGGCCGCCTGGATGAAGATCTCGAGCTGCGCGCGCACCTTCTCCTGCCCGACGTACTCGGCCAGGGTCGCCGGGCGCAGCGAGCGCTCGATTTCGCTCTCCTGCGCCGAGGCGCGCTTGCCGGCGACGAGCCGGTCGGTTTCGACTCCCACGGCGGCATTCTGCCAGAGCGGAGCGGCTGGGCTGCGCGCGAGCGGCTCGAGCGGCTCAGCCCCGTGCGAGCGGCCCGAGCGCGGCTCAGCCCCGCGCGAGCGACTTCAGCGCCGCGCGGATCGCCTCGGCGAGCGGGATGCCGGGAGCGAGCGCCTGCACGGCGCCGCGCGCTTCCTTCTCGCTGTAGCCCAGCGCAAGCAGCGCGTTCAGCACGTCGCCGCCGCGCTCGCCCGCGGGCGCCGAAGCCTCGGCGAGCTTGCCGCGCAGCTCGAGCAGCAGCCGCTCGGCGGTCTTCTTGCCGATGCCGGGAACCTTGGTGAGGCGCCCCGGCTCCTGCTGCGCAACGGCCTGGGCGAGATCGGCGACCGACAGCCCGGAGAGCACCGCGAGCGCGGTGCGCGCGCCGACGCCGGCAATGCGGATGAGCTGGCGGAACGCTGCGCGCTCTTCCTGCGTGCCGAACCCGTAGAGCGTGTGCGCGTCCTCCCGCACCACGAGGTGCGTATAGAGCGTGACGGCCTCGCCGGTGGCCGGGAGGTTGTAGAAGGTGCTCATGGGCACGTCGACCTCGTAGCCGATCCCGCCGGCATCGACCACCACCTGCGGCGGGTGCTTGGCCAGCAGCCGGCCGGAGAGCCGGCCGATCACACCAGCCTGCCCTTCTTCATGCGGTGGCCGCGCGTGGAAAGGGTCCCCAGGCTGCGGCCGTGGGCGTGGCAGATGGCGCAGGCCAGCGCGTCGGCGGCGTCGGGCGCGGGGTCTCCCGGCAAGGCGAGCAGCCGCCGCACCATGTGTTGCACCTGATCCTTGCTGGCGTGGCCCTTGCCGACCACCGACTGCTTCACCTGGAGCGCGGTGTACTCCGCCACTGGCAGGCCGGCGAGCACCGCCGCGCAGATGGCCGTGCCGCGCGCCTGTCCGAGGGCGAGCGTCGATTGCGGGTTCACGTTGACGAACACCTTTTCCACCGCGACCTCGACCGGGCCGTGGCGGGCAATGACCTCGGCCAGGCCATCCAGCAGCACCTTCAAGCGGGCGGCAAGATCCCCGGCGCCCGATTTCACGCAGCCGCTCGAGACGTAGGCGAGCTGCCGGCCGGCGCTCTCGATGACGCCGAAGCCCGTCACCTGGAGCCCGGGATCGATGCCCAGAATCCTCAGTCGATCACCGCCGTCGTGTGCACCGCCTGCACGTCGTCCAGGCTCTCGAGCGCATCGAGCAGCTGGCGCATGCGGCCCGCCTCCTCGCCGGCAAGCACGGCCTCGGTGGTGGGCTTCAGGGTGACCTCGGCGAGCTCGGGCTTGAGCCCCGCCGCCTCGAGCGCCGCCTTGACCGCGGCGAAGTCGGGGGGCGCGCACAGCACCTCCAGCGAGCCGTCGTCGTTCGACACCACATCCTCGGCGCCGGCCTCGAGCGCCACGTCCATGACCCGCTCCTCGTCAGTGCCCGGGGCGAACACGAACTGGCCGCAATGCTTGAAGAGATAGGCCACCGAGCCATCGGAGCCCAGGTTGCCGCCGTGCTTGGTGAAGGCGTGGCGCACCTCGGCCACCGTTCGGGTGCGGTTGTCGGTGAGGCACTCGACCATGATCGCGGCGCCGCCGGCGCCATAGCCCTCGTAGCGCACTTCGTCGTAGCTCACGCCCTCGAGCTGCCCGGCGCCGCGCTTGATGGCGTTCTGCACGCTGTCCTTCGCCATGTTGGCGTCGCGCGCCTTGTCCATGGCGAGGCGCAGACGCGGATTGGCGTTCGGATCGGCGCCGCCGAGCTTCGCCGCCACCGTGATCTCCTTGATGAGCCGGGTGAAGACCTTGCCTTTTTTCGCATCCGCCGCCGCCTTGCGGTGCTTGATGTTGGCCCATTTGCTGTGACCCGCCATAGTATGATTTTAACGTCATGCCTTCGCCGCTGCTCGTCGCCAAGAACGGCAAGAAGGAGCTGGCGCTGCTCCCGGCCCTCGCCAACCGCCACGGCCTCATCGCCGGCGCCACCGGCACCGGAAAAACCGTCACGCTGCAGACGCTCGCACACGGCTTCTCGCGCATCGGCGTGCCGGTATTCCTCGCCGACGTCAAAGGCGATCTCGCCGGCATCGCCAAGCCGGGCACGGCGACGCCCCGGATCGCCGCGCGGCTGGCCGAGCTCAAGTGCTCGGTCGCTTTCGAGGGCTGTCCGGTGGCCTTCTGGGACGTGCACGGCAAGCGCGGCCACCCGGTGCGGGCGACGGTCTCGGACCTCGGTCCGCTGCTGCTCGGACGCATGCTCGGGCTGAACGAGACGCAGCAGGGCGTGCTCGCGCTGGTGTTCAAGATGGCCGACGATGCCGGGTTGCTGGTCCTCGATCTGAAGGACCTGCGCGCGATGCTGCAGCACGTGGGCGACAACGCCGCGCAGGTTCGTACCCAGTACGGCAATGTCTCGGCCGCCTCCATCGGCGCCATCCAGCGCGGCCTGCTCGCGCTCGAGGCGCAGGGCGCCGCCCAGTTCTTCGGCGAGCCGATGCTCGACATCGCCGACCTGCTGCAGACACGCGAAGGCCGCGGCGTGGTGAACATCCTCGCCGCCGAGCAGCTCATGAACTCGCCGCAGCTGTACTCGACGTTCCTCCTGTGGATGCTGGCGGAGCTGTTCGAGCAGCTGCCGGAGGTCGGCGATCCGCCGCAGCCGAAGATCGTGTTCTTCTTTGACGAGGCGCATCTCCTCTTCAGCGAAGCGCCCAAGGCGCTGCTCGACAAGGTGGAGCAGGTGGTGCGCCTCATCCGCTCCAAGGGCGTGGGCGTCTACTTCGTGACCCAGAACCCGCTCGACATTCCCGAGTCGGTGCTCGGGCAGCTCGGCAACCGCGTGCAGCACGCGCTGCGCGCCTTCACCCCGCGCGACCAGAAGGCGGTGAAAACCGCGGCGCAGACGCTCCGGCCCAACCCACGCCTGAACGCCGAGCGGGTCATCACCGAGCTCGGCGTGGGCGAGGCGCTCGTGTCCCTCCTCGACGAGAAGGGCACGCCGGGCATCGTCGAGCGTGCCTTCATCGTGCCGCCGGGAAGCCAGCTCGGGCCGATCAGCGAGGAGGAGCGCCGCCGCCTGATCGAGTCGTCCGATCTCATCGGTCATTACGAGAAGGCGATCGACCGCGAGTCGGC
>DATLGR010000091.1:0-9792 GCA_035540415.1 Burkholderiales bacterium
CCCGGCGCGGATGCGCCGGCTCGCCTGCAGCAGCTCCTCCCAGAGCCCTTCGGTGTCCTTGCGGAACACGTTCTCGACGTCGGCGTTCATCACCGCCCAGACGCCGCGGTCGAGCTCGCCCCGCAGCTCGCCCGGGCGCCAGCCGACGTAGCCCACGAAGTAGCGCGCCGCGTTGGGCGTGGTTTCGATGACCTTGTCGATGGTGTTCGCGCGGAACGCGAGGTAGAGGTTCTTCATGAGCGGCACCGTGCCGGCGCCCGGGGCGCTCGGCGAGCGCACCAGCGCCACGACGGCCCCGCGCGAGAACGGCCCGCCGTAGTACACCGGGTCCTGGACCCGCTTCGAGGGCTCGTGCTCCGGGAACAGGCTGCCGAGGGTGCGCCGGGTGGGCCGGTTCAGGATGACCCCGATGTGGCCGCCGTTGGGCGCAGGCGCCGCGATGATCACCGTCTGGCGGTACTCGGCATCGCGCAATCCCGGGTGCGCCACCAGCAGGATCGCCTCGTCCTGGGCGAGCACGCCGCCTGCCAGGCCGGCGAGCAGGACGAGCGCGGCGAGGCGCAGGCGCATCTCAGCTGAACGCCTGGATGCCGGTCTGGGCGCGCCCGAGGATGAGCGCATGGATGTCGTGCGTGCCTTCGTAGGTGTTCACCACCTCCAGGTTCACGAGGTGGCGCGCCACGCCGAACTCGTCGGAGATGCCGTTGCCGCCCATCATGTCGCGCGCCATGCGCGCGATGTCGAGCGCCTTGCCGCAGGAGTTGCGCTTCATGATGGAGGTGATCTCCACCGCCGCCGTGCCCTCGTCCTTCATGCGCCCCAGGCGCAGCACGCCCTGCAGCCCGAGCGTGATCTCGGTCTGCATGTCGGCGAGCTTCTTCTGGATGAGCTGGTTTGCGGCGAGCGGGCGGCCGAACTGCTTGCGGTCCAGCACATACTGGCGGGCGCGGTGCCAGCAGTCTTCCGCCGCGCCCAGCGCGCCCCACGCGATGCCGTAGCGGGCGGAGTTGAGGCACGTGAACGGCCCCTTGAGGCCGCGCACCTCGGGGAAGGCGTTCTCCTCCGGGCAGAAGACGTTGTCCATCACGATCTCGCCGGTAATCGAGGCGCGCAGGCCCACCTTGCCGTGGATGGCGGGCGCAGACAGATTTTTGAAGGATCTCTCCAGGACAAAACCTCTGATGGAGCCTTCGTCGTCTTTTGCCCAGACCACGAACACGTCGGCGATCGGCGAATTCGAGATCCACATCTTCGTCCCGGTCAGGCTGTAGCCGCCCTGCACCTTCTTCGCGCGCGTCTGCATCGAGGCGGGGTCCGAGCCGTGGTTGGGCTCGGTGAGGCCGAAGCAGCCGATCCATTCGCCGGTGGCGAGCTTCGGCAAGTACTTCTTCTTCGTGGCGTCGTTGCCGAACTCGAAGATCGGCACCATGACCAGCGACGACTGCACGCTCATCATGGAGCGGTAGCCCGAGTCCACGCGCTCCACTTCCCGCGCGATCAGGCCGTAGGACACGTAGTTGAGGCCGGGGCCGCCGTACTCGGCCGGGATGGTGGGTCCGAGCAGGCCCAGCGCGCCCATCTCGCGGAAGATCTCCGGGTCGGTTTTCTCGTGGCGGAACGCCTCCAGCACGCGCGGCGCGAGCTTGCCCTGGCAGTAGTCGTGCGCCGCCTCGCGCACCATGCGCTCGTCTTCGGTGAGCTGCTGGTCGAGGAGTAGGGGGTCCTCCCACACGAACTGAGCCTTGGCTTTGCGTTCCGGAGCGTTCATGGCGCCGATCCTAAATCAGAAAAATGGGGTACGTCCCTGTTTTCGGCTATTGCACGCGCTCGAGGATGACGGCGAGGCCCTGGCCGACGCCGATGCACAGCGAGACCGCGGCATAGCGGCCGCCCGACTGCGAGAGCTCGCGCGCGGTGGTGAGGGCGAGGCGAGCGCCGGAGGCGCCGAGCGGGTGGCCGATGGCGATGGCGCCGCCGTTGGGGTTCACCCGCGGGTCCTTGAAGTCCACCTCCAGCAGCTTGAGACACCCGAGCACCTGGCTCGCGAAGGCCTCGTTGATTTCGATGATGTCCATGTCCTTGAGCTGCAGCCCGGCCCTTTGCAGCGCCAGGGGAATGGCATAGGCGGGCCCGACGCCCATGATGCGCGGCTCGACGCCGGCGCTCGCGGCGGAGACGATGCGCGCGAGCGGCTTCCGGCCCTTTTTCTCGCCCCAGGCCTTCGAGCCGATGACGAGCGCGGCGGCGCCGTCGTTCACGCCCGAGGCGTTGCCGGCGGTCACCACGCCGCCCTCGAAGAGCGGCTTCAGCTTGGCGAGCGACTCCATCGTCGTGTCGCGGCGCGGGTGCTCGTCGGCAGCGACCTTCTCGCCGGGCGCGTCCTTCTTCTTCGCCGGCAGGGTCACCGGCATGATCTCGCCGGCGAAAAAGCCTTCCTTCTCGGCGCTGGCGTACTTCTGCTGCGAGGCGAGCGCGAACGCGTCGGCCTGCTCGCGCGTGATGCCGAAGTCCTTGGCGACGTTGTCGCCGGTCTCGGGCATGGAATGGTTGCCGTACTGCTTGATGAATCTTGCATTGGGAAAGCGCGTGCCGATGGTGCTGTCGTACATCTTGGCATCGCGGCTGTAGGGCGAGTCCGGCTTGCTGATGACGTACGGCGCGCGGCTCATGCTCTCCACTCCGCCCGCGAGGTAGAGGTCTCCTTCCCTGCAGGTAATGGCCCGCGCCGCGTCGACGACAGCCTGCAGGCCGCTCGCGCACAGGCGGTTCACCGTGACGCCCGGAGTCGCCGGCGGCAGCCCGCCGAGCAGCGCCGCGAAGCGCGCGACGTTCCGGTTGTCCTCGCCGGCCTGGTTCACGCAGCCGAGCACCACGTCGGAAACCTCCTGCGGATCGATGGCGCTGCGCCCGACGAGCTCCTTGATCACCTCGCCCGCGAGGTCATCTGGGCGCAGCGGCGCCAGCTTGCCGGCGTGCCGGCCGATGGGGCTGCGCAGTCCGTCGTAGATATAGGCCTCTAGCATGGTCGGTCACTCCGGGGTCAAGAGGGATACGCCGAGCCGCGCGCGGCGCTTGAGCCAGGGGCTCGGCCGGTAGCGCGGCTCCTCATAGAAATCGTTCAGGCCTTCGAGGATCCGAAGGATCGTCGGCGCGCCGAGCGCATCGCCCATGGCGAGCGGCCCGCGCGGATAGTTGAGGCCGAGCGTCACCGCGCGGTCGAGGTCCTGCGGCGCGGCGATGCGCATCTGCGCGATGTCGCAGCCCACGTTCACGATGTGGGCCACCACGCGCTGCGCCACGAAGCCCGGCGAGTCCTTGATGAGCGACACCGTCACGCCGTCGGACCCGAGGAGCCCGTGCGCCGCCTCGCGCGCCTCGCGCGTGGTGACGGGCGTCGCCATCAGGGTGCGGCGCCTGGCGAAGCCAAACAGCGGATCGAGCGCCAGCGTGCGCGCGGGATCGAGGCCGTGCTCGAGCGCGGCGGTGGTCGCGTCCTTGCCGAGCGGCGCGACGAGGCACACCGCCGCCTCGCCCGGATTCGACGCGAGGCGCGCACCGAGGCGCTCGAGGAGCTCGCGCAGCTCCGGCACGCACCAGACGGTTGCGGGCCGCGCCGGCGGCGCGGGGGGCTCGGCCACGGGAACGGCCGCACCGTCCTTGCCGTAGGCGTACCAGCCGCGCCCGGTCTTGCGCCCGAGCAGCCCCGCGGCGACGCGCGGCTCCACCAGGAACGCCGGCCGGTATTTCGGCTCCTCGAAGTACTGGTGGTACATCGACTTCATCACCGCGTGCGAGACGTCGAGGCCCACGAGGTCCATGAGGCCGAACGGGCCCAGGCGGAATCCGGCCGATTCCACGAGGATGCGATCGATGGTCGCGTAGTCGGCGACGCCTTCGGTCAGGATGCGCAGCGCCTCGGGCACGAACGCCCGCCCGGCATGGTTGACGACGAACCCGGGCGTGTCCCTGCAGGGCACCGGCGTGTGCCCGAAGCGGCGGGCAAGCGCGGCGAGCGCCTCGGTGACCTCGGCCGCGGTAAGCTCGCCGGCCACCACCTCGACGATCTTCATCACGGGCACCGGGTTGAAGAAATGGTAGCCCGCCACGCGCTGGGGGTGGCGGCACCCGGCGGCCATCGCCGTCACCGACAGCGACGACGTATTGGAGGCGAGGATGCACTCGGCGGCGACGATGCCTTCGAGCCGCGCGAAGAGCTCGCGCTTGACCGCCAGGTCCTCGACCACCGCCTCGATCACTACGTGACAGGGCGCGAGCGCCTCCGGCGTTTCGCCGATCTCGAGCCGGGCGAGCGCGGCGTTGGCGGCGGAGCGCTCGAGCTTGCCGCGCTCGGCGAGCTTCGCGAGGCCCTCGCCGATCGCGGTGCGCGCCTTGGCGGCGGCGCCGGGCTGCGCGTCGTAGAGGAGCGTGCGCACGCCGCACTGCGCGAGCACTTGTGCGATGCCGCGTCCCATGGTGCCGCAGCCGGCGACGCCGGCGGTGAGATCCGCGCGGGAAGTATCGAGCATGCAGGGAAAAGGCTTATTCTAGCGTCCAACCCGCCCGCTATAATCGGCCGGGACCCGACAAGGAGGGGAGCGGATGAAGTACCGGAAGATCCTTCTGGCCTACAACGGCTCCAAGGAGGGCCGCCACGCGCTGCTCGAGTGCGCCGATCTCGCTGCCTTTCTCGGCGCCGACACCCATCTGCTCGCCGTCGCCAGCATGCCGCCCAGCCTGTTCCTCACCGAGGGCTTCGTGCCCGAGGAGCTGCTCGAGGAGGAGAAGAAGCGCACGCAGACGGTTCTCGACGAGGGCATTCGCACCCTGCGCGAGCGCGGCTTCAACGCGAGCGGCCATCTCGCCGTGGGCGAGCCGGTCGAGGAGATCTGCCGCCTCGCGAAGTCTCTGGACGTGAACCTCATCGTCGTCGGGCACAACCAGAACACGTCGTTCGCGGCGCGCTGGTGGAAGGGCTCGGTGGGCGCGTCGCTGCTCGACTACGCGCCCTGCAGCATCCTGATCGCCCTGTCGCGCACCTAGCGCGCGCGCCGATGCAGCAGGGGCGTCTGGAAGACCACCGTATGCTGACCGGTCGGGGACGCTATGTCTCCGACTGGAACCTCCCGCGACAGGCCTACGCCTGCTTCGTCCGCTCGGACCGGGCGCATGCCGACATCGTCGCCATCGACACGGCGCCGGCGGCGGCGAGCGCGGGCGTGCTGGCGGTGTTCACCGCCGAGGACCTTGCCGCGCTGAAGTCCCTCCCGGCGGCGCTGCCGGCCAAGGGGCGCGGCGGCACGGAGCTCATCAACCCCGGCCGGCCGGCGCTGGCGCAAGGGCGCGTGCGCTTCGCCGGCGATGCGCTCGCGATGGTGGTGGCCGAGACCGCCGCGGCCGCGGCGGACGCGGCCGAGCTTGTCGCGGTCGAGTACCGCGACCGGCCCGCGGTGGTCACCCTCGAGCAGGCCGTGGCCCCCGGGGCGCCCCTCGTGCACGACGGCGTGCCGGGCAACGTGGCGCTCGACTACGAGTCGGGCGACGAGGCGCGCACGCGCGCAGCGTTCGAGGCCGCCGCGCGGGTCGTGAAGCTGAGCGTGCACAACAGCCGCGTAGTGGGAAATCCCATGGAGCCGCGCGCCTGTCTCGCCGCGTACCTTCCCGAGGGCGGGCTCTATCACCTCTACACCTGCACCCAGGGCGCTGCGAACATGCGCAACCAGCTCTCCGTGGTGCTCGGCGTGCCGCCGGAGACAATCCGCGTCATCGCCGAGGAGGTCGGCGGCGGCTTCGGCGTGCGCTTCAACCTCTACCCGGAGTACTGCGCCGCGCTGCAGGCGGCGAAGGCGCTCGGGCGTCCGGTCAAGTGGACCGGCACCCGTTCGGAGGTGTTCCTGGCCGACGAGCAGGCGCGCGACGTGCTCACCCATGGCGAGCTCGCGCTGGACGCCGGCGGGCGCATCATCGGCATGCGCTTCGACATGGTCGCCAACCTCGGGGCCTACCTCGCGCCCACGGGCCCCTTCATCAACACCATCGGCATCGTCAATTGCCTCTCCGGCGTCTACGACGTGCCGGCGGCCTACGCGCGCATCCGCCTCGCCCTGACCAATACGGCGCCGCTCGCGGCCTACCGCGGCGCCGGCCGCCCGATCATGTCGTACGCGCTCGAGCGCCTGGTCGAGCACGCGGCCGTCGAGCTCGGGGTGGACCCCGCGGAGCTGCGCAGGCGCAGTTTCATCCCGAAGGATCGCTTCCCCTACCGCATCGCCGCCGGCTACGAGTACGACTGCGGGGACTTCGAGGGGGTGATGGACAAGGCCCTCGCCGCGGCCGACTGGGCCGGATTCCCCGCGCGCCGGGCGCAGGCGGCGCGCCGCGGCAGGCTGCGCGGCCGGGGCATGTCCACGTACATCGAGGCGACCGGCGCGGGCTTCGCGCCGCAGGACCAGGTGGAGCTGCGCTGGGGCGAGGACCGCGAGCTCATCGCCTATGCGCCGACGCACAATCACGGCCAGGGCCATGAGACCACCTTCGCGCAGGTCGTCGCGGGCGTGCTCGGGGTGCCGCCGGAGGCCTTCCGGCTGCGCACCGCCGGAGCGGACTTCTATCTCCTCGGAAACGCCACCGGCGGCTCGCGCTCGCTGCTTGCGGTGGGAAGCGTGCTGATGCAGGCCGCGCAGGAAATGGTGAAGAAGGGCCTCGACCTCGCGGCCGAGGCGCTCGAGGCGGCGGCCGCCGACATCGAGTTTCGCGAAGGCCGCTACCGCATCAAGGGAACCGACCGCTCGATCGGGCTGCGGGAGCTCGCGCGCAGCCGTCCGGGCGCGCTCGACGTCGCCTACGCCAACAAGTTCGGCTCCACGTTCCCGAATGGCTGTCACATCGCCGAGGTGGAAATCGATCCGCAGACGGGCGAGGCCGAGATCGCCGCCTATGTGGCCTGCGACGACGCCGGCAACGTCATCAACCACCAGATCGTCGAAGGCCAGGTACACGGCGGCCTGGCGCAGGGCGCGGGACAGGTTTTCAGCGAGCTTGCCGTGTACGACCGGGACTCCGGCCAGCTCCTGACCGGGAGCTTCATGGACTATGCGATGCCCCGCGCCGGCATCTTGCAGAACCTGGTCCTGCTCGAGCATCCGGTGCCCACGCGCACCAACCCGCTGGGCGCCAAAGGCGTCGGCGAGGCGGGTGTCACGGGCTCGCTGCCGGCGCTCATGAACGCCGTGGCGGACGCCCTGCGCGGCGCCGGCGTGCGCGGCTTCGACATGCCGGCCACACCGGCCCGCGTCTGGCGCGCCCTGCAGGAAGCCGCGCCGCGCTGATTCCCCGGGCATGCGCCGGTGGGCGCATTGCGGGATTCGCCCGACGACGTTCGGCGCATTGAGACGGCGTGGAACCCGGCCCATGATCCGCGTACACGGTCAACGGTATGCGGACGGCGAACCTCCTCATCGGCTGCAGCATGATCGCGGCGCTCGTCCTGGCGGCGCCCGCGGCGCGGGCGCAATCCGCCACCCCGTTCGCCGACCCGTTCGCACGCGAGGACGCCCCACGCTTCGTGGCTGCCTTCGGCCCGCAGCAGGTGCTGGGCCTCGAGCGCGAGCTCGAGGAGGATTTCCGCTCGCTGGGGGCCTTCGGCGGCAAGCGGCGCATCGATCGCTTTACGACCTCGACGGTGGAGCGGCCGATGCCGTGGCGCTTCTACGGGCGACTGGGCCTGCTCAACTTCCAGAACGACCTCGAGGACACGCGCAGCAACATGCGCATCACGCTGCGGCGCACCGGGCCGCGGCTTTCCGGCCGCGTCTACATCGGCGTCCACCGCACCTTCCACTAGCGCTCACGAGCGCCGGCGGTGCCGGCGCATGAATTCGGGATGCCAGCGGCGCGCGGCGAGCAGCAGCGTGATGGTCTCGCGCTTGGCCGCCGGCAACGGAGCGTCGGCAGCGCGCAGCTCCGAGAACTCGGCCGCGACCTTCCTCAGCCGCGCGGCGAGCATCGCGATCGAGGTGCGCGCGAGCGCGCCGTTCACCAGCACCATCAGCTCGTCGTCGCCGTCGAAGCGCGAGCGGAAGAAATCCGCCTGCACCTGCTCCTTGAACAGGCGCTGGATCGGCCCGTCCGGGATCCAGGCAAAGGCCCGGCTCACGAGCAGGCGAACGCGGTTGTTGGGCATGAGCTCGATGAATTTCAGGCGATCCAGGCGTGCCAGCAGCCGCGTGCACTCGGCCGAGTCGAGGTCGTAGAGCGCGACGATCTGCTCCAGCGTCCAGTGGTTGAGCACGCACAGCGCCACCAGCATGAGGCGCGGGTTCTGCACCAGCTCGCGCTCCTGCTCGGGGGTGAGCTGCGAGATCACGGCATCCTGCCCGACGAGCGTGCGCGCGAGGTCGGTGAACTCGATTCCGGCGACCTCGCAGATGGCGTCGATGCGCGCCAGGGTGAACGTGCCGCGCGAAAACATGCGCTTGACGCTCGCCTCGCTCAGCGCCAGGCGCCTGGCCACCGTCGCATACGTGATGTTGCGCGCCCGCAGCTCGCGCTTCAGGCTCTCGACCAGTGCCGCCGTGTGCGCCATGGCCCCCTCCCCGCGGGGAATTATTGCCCGTCCGCGCGCGCCCCGCTTAGCCGTTTGTCCGGGCAGATCCGGGCAACCGGTACACTGCGACGATGAACGTCGGATTCATCGGCCTGGGGCAGATGGGGCGCGCGATGGCGGGCCGCCTGCTGGAGGCGGGCCACCGCCTCACCGTCTACAACCGCAGCGCCGCCGCCGCGCAGGCGTTTGCGGGGCGCGCGCGCGTTGCCACCGCGCCGTCCGAGGCGGCCGCGTGCGAGGTGGTGATCACGATGCTGGCCGACGATGCCGCGCTCGAGGCGGTATGGCTCGCGCCGCGCCTGCAGCCGGCGGGCGTGCATCTCAACATGGCGAGCGTAAGCCTGGCGATGGCGCGCGAGCTGGCCGCCCTGCAAGGCGCGGCCTATGTTTCGGCGCCGGTGTTCGGACGTCCGCCTGCCGCGGCGAAAGGCGAGCTCGACATCGTCGCCGGCGGTCCGGCCGCGGCCCTCGAGCGCGGCGAGCCGCTGCTGCGCGCGCTGGCGCGCCAGATCTTTGTCGTCGGCGCCGACCCGCAGCAGGCCAATGCGGTCAAGATCGCGCGCAATTTCCTGCTGGCCACCGTGATCGAAAGCCTCGGGGAGGCGCTCGAGCTCGCGCGCAGGTCCGGCGTGGCCCCCGGGCGCTTCCTCGAAATCATCACCGCCACTTCGCTCGGCGCGCCCGCCTACCGCAATTACGGCAAGCTGATGGTGGAGCGCGCCTACGAGCCGGCGCAGTTCGCGATGACCCTCGGCCTGAAGGACGTGGAGCTCGCGCTCGCCGCGGCGCGCGAGGCGGGCGCCGCGCTACCGAGCGCGGAGCTGATCCGGGATCGCCTGGTCGCCGCCATCGACGCCGGCCATGGCCACAAGGACTGGACCGCGCTCGTCGACGCGCTTACAGGATCCGGTTGAACCAGGCGAGCGAGAGCAGCGCCGAGCAGGTCGCGAGCAGCGCCGCGGCGGCGGCGAACAGCGCCGAAATCTCCGTCTCCTTCTTCTCCAGCACGAAGCGGGAGTTGAGCGAGCGGTAGATGCGCTTGAGATCCACCGCCGTGCCGGCGTAGAAGTACTCGCCGCCGGTGAGGTTGGCGATGGTCTTGAGGCTTTCCTCGTCGAGCCGCACGCGCATCGACCAGCCCTCGCCGACCAGGATCTCGCCGCTCGGCGTGCCCACCCCGACGGTGAAGA
>DATLGR010000092.1:0-3209 GCA_035540415.1 Burkholderiales bacterium
CGGCGAGCGCGTATGGCAGCCGCATCGCGAACATTACTACCAGCGCATCGTGCGGATGGGCATGGGGCATCGCGCCGCGGCGCTGATCGGTTATGCGGTCATGCTGTTCTGCGCGGGGGCGGCGCTCGCGGGGCGCGCGGCGCCCGCGGCCGGGCAGGCGGCCGCCTTCGGCTGCGCAACGCTGGTGCTCGCGCTTCTCGCGCTGTGGGTGGACCGGCGCTGGGCGCGGTTCGCGACGGCATGACCCGGAACTGGCGCAGCGCGGCGGCCTTCGCGCATGACCTTGCGGCGGTGGCGCTCGCCTGGCTCGCGGCGTTCTGGCTGCGCTTCAACCTCGAGGTGCCGCCGCCGGAATTCCGCCAGGTCATGTTCGACCGGCTGCCGTGGGTGATCGCCGCGTACGGCGCCACGTTTCTCGGGCTGGGCCTTTACCGCGGAATCTGGCGCTTCGCGAGCCTGCCGGACCTCAAGCGCATCGTGCTCGCCGCCGGCCTCGGCGGGCTGGCGGCGCCGGCCCTGCTGGCGCTGGCGGAGCGGGCGGCGCAGGTGCCGCGCACGGCGTATCTGCTCACGCCGCT
The DNA here is from genome assembly GCA_035540415.1 of Burkholderiales bacterium. Lineage (GTDB taxonomy): Bacteria > Pseudomonadota > Gammaproteobacteria > Burkholderiales > SG8-39 > SCGC-AG-212-J23. Next base: position 579 of record DATLGR010000092.1, read on the forward strand.
CCTGGTGGTCGCTGCCATGGGCGGCAGCCGCTTCGTCTACCGCGCCTGGAAGGAAGGTCATTTTCGCGCCGTGCTGCGCAAGCCGGGCGCGGCGCCGGTGCTGGTGCTCGGCGCCGGGGCGGCCGCGGCTCTGCTGCTGAAGGACCTGGCAGCGCACCCCGCCTGGCGCGTGGTCGGTCTTCTGGATGACGATCCGCGCAAGCACGGGGCGGAGCTGCTGGGCGAGAAGGTCCTGGGGCCCATCGGGCGCGTGCGGGAGATTGCCGAGAGCCTCGGGGTTACGCAGACGATCATCGCGATGCCCGGCGCCTCGCATGCGGCACGCAAACGCGCGCTCGACCTGTGCACGCGCAGCGGTCTCGAAGTCATGACGGTCCCGGCGCTCTCCGACATCGTCTCCGGGAAGGTCAGCGTTTCGTCGTTGCGCCCCGTGGAGCTCGACGACCTGCTCGGGCGCGACCCGGTGCAGCTCGACGATGCCGGGCTGCACGCCTTCCTCGACGGCCGCACGGTGCTCGTCACCGGCGCGGGCGGCTCGATCGGCTCGGAGCTGTGCCGGCAGATCGCGCGCTTCCGGCCGGCCCGCGTGGTGCTCTTCGACAGCTCGGAGTACGCGCTCTACACCGTGGAGCAGGAGTTCCGCGACCGCTTCGCCGTCGTTCGCACGGATGCCGTGATCGGCGACGCCAAAGATGCGCGTCGCGTCGAGGAGGTGTTTCGCCGCTTCCGCCCAGCGGTGGTGTTCCATGCGGCCGCGTACAAGCACGTGCCGCTCATGGAGGACGACAACGCCTTCGAGGCCGTGCTGAACAACGTGCTCTCCACGCTCGTGGTGGGCCGCGCCGCGATCCAGGCGGGCGCGGAGAAGTTCGTGCTCGTTTCCACCGACAAGGCGGTGAACCCGGCCAACGTGATGGGCGCCTCCAAGCGCCTCGCGGAGCTCGTGTGCCAGGCGCTGCAGCCCTCGCGGGCGACGCAGTTCGTCATGGTGCGCTTCGGCAACGTGCTCGGGTCCACGGGCAGCGTGGTGCCGAGGTTCCGCGAGCAGATCGCCCGCGGCGGGCCGGTCACGGTCACGCATCCGGACATGCAGCGCTACTTCATGTCCATTCCCGAGGCGGCCCAGCTCGTGCTGCAGGCGGCGCTGATGGGCAGGGGCGGCGAGATCTTCGTCCTCGACATGGGGGAGCCGGTGAAGATCGCGGATCTTGCGCGCGACCTCATCCGGCTTTCGGGCTTCTCCGACGGCGACATCCGCATCGAGTACACCGGCCTGCGGCCGGGCGAGAAGCTCTACGAGGAGCCGCTCGCCGACGCGGAGCGCACGCTGGCGACGCCGCATCCCAAGCTGCGCGTGGCGCAGGTGCGCCCCCCCGAGGTCGACAACCTGGTGCCGCAGGTTCAGTCGTGGCTCGAGCGCCCCGGCGACACGAGCGCGGCGGCGGTGCGCGCCCGGCTGCGCGGCTGGGTGCCCGAGTACGGCGCGGCGACGCTGCAGGTGCCGGCGCCGGAAGCTACGCGCTCGGCCGCCTGAGGGCGGCGAAGGCCTGCGCGGCCTCCTCGACGGAGACGTCGGCCACGGCGCGGCTCGGCGGCTGGAGCAGGCGCAGGGGCACGCCCCAGGGCCGCCAGCGCTCGGCCGACGAATCGCCGAAGAAGCACACCAGGGGCTTGCCGAGCGCCGCGGCGAGGTGCGAGGCACCGCCGTCGCTGCACACCACCGCGTCGCACGCGGCGAGCGCACCGATGAGCTGCTGCAAGCGGCGTGTCTCGTACGGCACCACGCGGATGCCGGAGGCGACGCGCCGCAGGATGTCCTGCGCCTTGTCGTCGTCGCCGGGATGCGCCGCATCCCCGGCCGGCCCCGGCGACCAGAGCAGAACGACGGTGGCGCGATGCTCCGCGTGCAGCCGCTCGATGAGCGCTGCCCAGCGCTCGGCGGGCCAGCGCTGCGCGGGACGGCGCGCGCTGATGTGCACGGCGACTCGCGGCGGGGAGCCGCCGATGGCGGCCGCCGCGGCAGAGACCTCCGCCGGGTCCGCCAGCACCTTGAGCGGCGGCGGCGCCTCGTCGACGCCCAGGGCCCGCGCCAGCGCGAACACGCGCTCGACCTCGTGCCGGCCGGCACCCGCCGCGGCCGGAACGGCAACGTCAAGAGCGCGGCGGGCCTGCGCGCTGCCATCGCTGAATCCGACCACCTGGCCGGGCCTGAGCCAGCGCGCGAGCCGCGCGGTGCGGGGAACGAAATCGGTGGTCGCGAGCAGGATGTAGTCCAGGCGCATGCCGCGCAGCCGCCAGAGGTCGCTCAGGCGGCTGCGAAGCGCTGCAAAGGCGTTGCGGCCGCCGGCGACGTGCTTGAGCTTGGTGTACGCGATCACCTCGTCGAGATCGGGATTGCGCTCGAGGACGGGCGCGTTGTAGCTGTTCACGAGCGCGCCGATCCAGGCCTGCGGGAAGCGCCGCCGCAGCGCCGTGAAGAGGGGCGTGGTGCACACCAGGTCGCCGATGTTGTCCCGGCGCACCACCAGGAGCTTCATCGCCCGAACGGGCGGAATCGGCGCGCCATGCCGATCCCCAGGAGCACGCCCACCACGCCCCAGTACAGGAGCGCGTTATGGCGCACCCACAGCA
>DATLGR010000093.1:0-2642 GCA_035540415.1 Burkholderiales bacterium
CTCGTCACGGGCGTGGCGATGGTCGCCGGCGGCATCCCGCCGGTCGCCGCGATGGCGATGTCGCTTCTGGTGTACGCCGGCGCCTCGATGCTCGCGGCCACTCAGCTTCTCGCGGCGGAAGCGCCGGTGGTCGCGGTGCTCGCCACGGCGCTCGTGATCAACCTGCGCTTCGTGATGTACAGCGCTTCGGTGCGCCGGCAGTTCGCGGCGCTGCCGCTACGCTGGAAGCTCGCCGCGGGCTACCTGCTCGCCGACAACGCCTACGGCCTGTCGATCGCGCGATTCACCGAGCAGCCGCAGCGCGCCGGAAACGTAGCCTACTATTTCGGCGTGGCGCTCGCGGTGTGGGGTACGTGGCAGCTCGCCGTCGCGCTCGGCATCGTGCTCGGCGCGGGCCTGCCGGCAGCCTGGCGGCTGGAGTTCGCCGCGCCGCTCGCCTTCATCGCGCTCAGCGTGCCGCTGCTGCGCGACCGCGCCATGGTGGCGGCGGCGCTCGCCGCCGGGATCACGGCGGTGCTCGCGTGGCCGCTGCCGCTGCGCCTGGGGCTGGCCGCCGCGGCCCTCGCCGGGCTCGCCGCGGGACTCGCCTTGCGCCGGCGCCCATGACGCTGTGGACCGCGATTCTCGGGATGGGCCTCATCACGCTCGCGCTGCGCACGTCGTTCCTCCTGCTGCCGGCGCACTTGCGCCTGCCGGCGCTCCTGCGCCGGGCGCTGCCGTTCGTGCCGGCCGCCGTGCTCACGGCCCTCTGGACGCCGGAACTGGCGGTGCAGAAAGGAGTCGTAAGCCTATCGCTGCACAACGAACGGCTCGCCGCGGGCCTCGTGGCCATCGTGGCGGCGTGGCGCTGGCGCCTGACGTTCGCTACGATCGGATCCGGACTCCTCGCCCTGCACTTCTTCGATTGGCTGCTATGAAACGGCTCTACGCCGCCGCCTTCCTTCTGCTCGCCGCCGTTGCGGCCCTCGCGCAGGGCGCCGAGCGCGTGCACTCGATCGAAGGCGTCACCGAGTACCGGCTCCCCAACGGGCTGCGCGTGCTGATGCTGCCCGACCCCGGCGTCGACACCGTCACGGTGCACATCACCTACCTGGTGGGCTCGCGCCACGAGGGCTACGGGGAGAAAGGCATGGCGCACCTGCTCGAGCACATGCTGTTCAGGGGCTCCAAGCGCTACCCCAACATCAAGGAGGAGTTCAACCGCCGCGGCGCGCGCTGGAACGGCACCACCTCGAGCGACCGCACCACCTACTTCCAGACCTTCGCCGCCACCGAGGAGAACCTGGACTGGGCGCTCGACCTCGAGGCCGACCGGATGGTCAACGCGTTCATCGCCAAGGAGGACCTCGACTCGGAAATGACCGTGGTGCGCAACGAATTCGAGATGGGCGAGAACAACTCGGGCTCGGTGCTGTTCCAGCGCATGCAGGCGCTGGCGTTCACCTGGCACAACTACGGCAACGCCGTGATCGGCGCACGCTCGGACATCGAGAACGCCCCAATCGAGGCGCTGCGCGCCTTCTACCGCGCCTGGTACCGGCCCGACAACGCGGTGCTCATCGTCGCCGGGCGCTTCGACGAGGCGCGCGCCGTGCAGCTCGCGGCCAAGCGCTTCGGCGCCATTGCGCGGCCCGAGCGGCCGATGCCCCTGCTCTACACCGAGGAGCCGACGCAGGACGGCGAGCGCTCGGTGACGCTGCGCCGCGTGGGCGACAACAAGCTCGTCTCGGCGCTCTACCGCGTCGCCGCGGGCCACCATCCCGACTTCCCGGCGATCGACGTCCTCGCACGCGTGCTGGGCGACGTTCCGGCCGGGCGGCTGCACCGGGCGCTGGTCCAGAAGGGCCTCGCGAGCTTCGTGTGGGGGGCCGAGCGCGGCCTGCACGACCCGGGCTACGTGTACTTCGGCGCCGCCCTGCCGCCGCAGGGCGCGCTCGAGCCGGCGCGCGAGGCGCTGCTCGCCACCCTCGAGGGCTTGCGGCGCGAGCCGGTGCGCGAAGACGAGGTCGCGCGCGCGCGCACCTCGCTGCTGAACGACTTCGAGAAGACCCAGCTCGAGACCAGCGCCTTCCTGCGCGCCCTGTCGGAGTTCAGCGCCATCGGCGACTGGCGGCTGTATTTCCTCTACCGCGAGCGCCTGCGCAAGGTGACGGCAGCCGACGTGCAGCGGGTGGCCGAGCACTACCTCAAGAGCGCCAACCGCGTGCTCGGGGAATTCGTGCCCACCGACGCGCCGGACCGCGCCGAGATCCCGCCCTCGCGCGACTGGCAGGCCGCGCTCGCCGGGATCCGCGGCGACGGTGAAGGGGTGCGCCTGGGCGAAGCGTTCGATCCTTCGCCGCAGAACATCGAGGCGCGCGTGCTGCGCCGCGAGCTCTCGAACGGCATCCGCGTCGCGCTGCTGCCGAAAAAGACGCGCGGCGGGCGCGCGGTCGCGAGCCTCACCCTGCACTGGGGCGACGAGAAGAGCCTCGCCGACCGCGAGGTTGCATGCAGCTTCGCCGGCAGCATGCTGATGCGCGGCACGCGCACGCGCGACCGGGCGGCGCTCAAGGACGCGTTCGAGAAGCTGAACGCGGCAGTCTCGGTGGCCGGCGACGGCGCGACCGTCGAGGTGCGGGGCGAGAACCTCATTCCCGCGT
>DATLGR010000094.1:0-3129 GCA_035540415.1 Burkholderiales bacterium
TCGACGTGCGGCTCGCGCCCGGCACCGATCACCCGGCTTTCCTCGCCGCGGTGCAGTTGCCGCCCGGCGTGATCGCGGCCGAGCCCGGCGACGCGGCCGAGCGCGTGGGCAACCTCTCGCGGGCGTACCGGGTGAATCTCACCGTCCTCGCGCTGGTGGCGCTCTTCACGGGGGCCTTCCTCGTCTACTCGGTGCTGGCGCTGAGCATCGCGCGCCGTGCCCAGCAGTTCGCCTTGCTCGGCGTGCTCGGCCTCACGGCGCGCCAGCGGCGCGGGCTCGTCATCGCCGAGTCGCTGGCGCTCGGCTTCGTCGGCAGCGCGCTGGGGATCGCACTGGGCACCTTGCTCGCGCAAGCAGGGCTGGCCGCGCTCGGCGGCGACCTGGGCGGCGGCTACTTCCCGGGCGTCGCGCCCGCCTTGCACTGGAGCGCACCGGCGGCCTTGCTGTACGGCGCGCTGGGCTGCGCGGCCGCGGCGGCGGGCGGCTGGCTCCCCGCCCGCGCGGCGGAGCGGCTTCCACTCGCTCAGACGCTCAAGGGGCTGGCCGCGGCGAGCTCGTCACCGGGGCGGCGCACCGCCGGGCTGCTGCTCCTCGCGGCCGCGGGCGTCCTCCTCCTGGTCCCCCCGGTGGCCGGGATCCCGCTGGGCGCCTATGCCGCCGTGGCGCTGCTGCTGGTGGGCGGCATCTCGGCGCTGCCGGTGGCGGTGTCCCTCCTGTACGACCGCCTCGTGCCGCGCCTGCGCACACGGCCCCTGCCCCTGCTCGCGGTGGAACGCGCGCGCCGCGTGCGCGAGAGCGCCGCGATCGCGGTGAGCGGCGTGGTGGCCGCGCTCGCCCTGGCCGTCGCGCTCACCGTGATGGTGGCGAGCTTTCGCGATTCCGTGGCGCGCTGGCTGGATGTCGTGCTGCCGGCGGACCTGTACGTGCGCACCGGCGCTTCCACGCTCAGCGCCGAAACGGCCTTCCTCGAGCCCGCCTTCGTGCAGGGGATCGCGCGCCTGCCGGGCGTGCGGCACGTCGCGGCGCAGCGCACCCGGGCGCTGCTGCTCGATCCCGTCATGCCGGCGGTGACGCTGCTCGCGCGCGACATGGACGAGGCGGGGCGGGCGCTGCCCTTGATCGCCGCGCCGGTCCAGGTGCCGGCGGGGGCCGTACCGATCTACGTCAGCGAAGCCATGGTGGACCTGTATCGCGCGCGCGTGGGCGAGGAGTTCCCGCCGCTCCCGCGCGCGCTCGAATCGGGCGGGCGCTTCGTCGTCGCCGGCGTCTGGCGCGACTACGTGCGCCAGAGCGGCGCGATCGCCATGGAGCGCGCCGCCTTCGAGCGGCTCACGGGCGATGCACGCGCCAACGACGTGCAGGTGTGGCTCGAACCGGGCGCCGACGCATCGGCGGTGCAGGCCGCCACGCGTGACCTCGCGCGGGCCCATGGCGGCTTCGAAGGCGCGCTCGAGTTCGCTTCCGCGCGTGAACTGCGCGAGGTTTCGCTGCGGATCTTCGACCGCAGCTTCGCGGTCACCTACTGGCTGCAGGCGGTGGCGATCGGGATCGGCCTGTTCGGCGTGGCGGCAAGCTTCAGCGCGCAGGTGCTCGCGCGCCGCAAGGAGTTCGGCCTGCTCGCGCACCTGGGCCTCACGCGCGGGCAGATCCTGCGCGTCGTGGCCGGGGAAGGCGCGGCGTGGACCGGCATCGGCGCGATCGCCGGCCTGGTGCTCGGGCTGGCGGTGGCCGCGATCCTGGTGCACGTGGTCAACCCGCAAAGCTTCCACTGGACCATGGACCTGCTGGTGCCCTGGGGGCGCCTCGTGGTGCTGTGCGCCGCCGTCGTCGCGGCCGGCACGCTGGCGGCGCGGCTGGCCGGCAGCGCGGCCGCCACGCGCGACGCGGTACTCGCCGTCAAGGAGGACTGGTGATCGCGCGCCGCGCGTTCCTGCGCGCGCTGCCGGCCCTGGCCTGCGCGGGCGCCGCGCGCGCCCTGCCCGCCGCCGACATCCGCCTGCCGCGCGACCATGGGGCGCATCCGGATTTCCGCATCGAGTGGTGGTACATCACCGGCCACCTCGCCGCGGGCGCGCGCGAGTTCGGCTTCCAGGTGACGTTCTTCCGCACGCGTGTCGACGCGGCGCAGGCGCTGCGCTCGCGCTTCGCGGCGAAGCAGCTCGTGTTCGCGCATGCGGCGATCACCGACGTGGAGGGCAGGCGCCTGTGGCACGACCAGCGCATCGCGCGGGAGGGCTTCGACGTCGCCGGCGCGGCGACCGGCGACATGAGCCTGAAGCTGCGCGACTGGTCGCTGGCGCGCTCGCCCGGCGGCGCGATGGATGCGCGTGTCGCCGCGGCGGGCTTCTCCTTCGAGCTGCGCTGCACGCCGACGCAGCCCGTGCTGCTGCAGGGCGACCAGGGGCTTTCGCGCAAGGGCCCGAACCCCGCGCAGGCGAGCTACTACTACAGCGAGCCGCAGCTCGCGGTGCAAGGCACGATCGTCCTGCAGGGCCGCCGCGTGCCGGTCGCCGGACGCGGCTGGCTCGATCACGAGTGGAGCGAGGAGCTGCTGGACCCCGCCGCGGCGGGCTGGGACTGGATCGGCATCAACCTCGACGACGGCGGCGCGCTGACGGCGTTTCGCCTGCGCCGCCCGGACGGGACGACGGTGTGGGACGGCGGGTCGCTTCGCCCGCGCGGCGGCCCGGCCCGCATCTTCGCGCCGGGCGAAGCCGTGTTCACGCCGCAGCGGCGCTGGACCAGCCCCTCGTCCGGCGCCACCTACCCCGTCGAGTGGGCCGTGCGCACGCCGGCCGGCCTCCACACGGTGCGCGCGGTGCTCGACAACCAGGAGCTCGATAGCCGCGCATCGACCGGCGCGATCTACTGGGAAGGGCTTTCGCGGCTGCAGGACGGCCAGGGGCGCCCCGTCGGCTCGGGCTATCTCGAGATGACAGGGTACGCCCAGCGCCTTCGCATCTGACGCTCGCCGGGACTGCCTGTCGGCTGACACGCGCCGGCGGCGCGCACCGATGCGCCGCGCCGCTGCCGGGTCGCACAGTGGTCCTCAAGAGGCACATCCTCGCGAGGAGCATCGAATGCAAGCTAGGAGATGGCGGCGCGTGCTGGCGGCCGCAGCCCTGTGCG
>DATLGR010000095.1:0-3636 GCA_035540415.1 Burkholderiales bacterium
GTAATGTCCTCGACGATCCACACCGTGCCCTGCTGCGGGCTGCCGGCGGACAGCGCCTTCGCGATCATGCGCACAAGGAAGGTGCTGCCGTCCTTGCGGCACACCTGCCATTCCACGTCCAGCTGGCGGCCCTGCGACAGCATCGGCACCGCGATCTCGCCGAGCGCCGCGTAGCTTTCGCGGCTCGGGTAGACGATCTCGCCGGGCTGGCCGATCAGCTCGTCGGGCGCATAGCCGAACATCTCGGCGAAGCGCTGGTTGCAGAGGAAGAACTGCCGCTCGCGGGTGAACGCGATGCCGATCGAGGCGTTGGCGAGGATCGCCTCGTACTCGAGCTGCGTGGAGCGCGGGCGCCCGGCGTAGTGGGCCGGCGGCGATTCGACGCGCGCCTCGGCGACCCGTGCCTCGGCGCTGGCCGCGGGCAGCTCGCGCAGCGGGCCGGCTTCGCTCACCGGCCGCCCGAGGCTTCGGCGCGGCGCGCGAGCGCGCGGAAGTCCTCGGCGTAGCGCCGCAGGTTCGCCTGGGCGCGGGCGCGCTGCTCGACGGTGAGGCTGCGGTCGAGGTCGAGCAGCAGCGCGAAGAACTGCTGGCGCGCCGCTTCACTCGCCTGGCGATAGTCCGGGTCGCGGCCGCCGTCCCAGTCGGCGGCGCGCTGCGGCAGGCTGCGCACGGCCTGGCGGGCGCGCGCGAGCGCGAGGAGCTCGGCCTGCAGCCGCCGGCGATCGCGGTCGCGCAGCTCGTCGTACAGGGGCGCGCGCCGCGAAAACTCGCGCACCCGCTCCGCTTGGGCCTTCGTCAGCCTCCCCACCCAGTCCTCCAGCCGGCTCTCGATCCGCCGCGCCCGGCGCAGGCGGCGCTCGTCTTCGCTGCCGCGCAGGAACTCCCTCGCGAACTTTTGATTGTCGTCGGCGAAGCGCCGCTCCACGTTGGCCAGCTGCGCCGGCGTCAGCTGGTCGAGCAGCGGCGCGATGCGCTCCGCCGCGGCCCGCAGGCTTTCGCGCGCCCGGGCCACCGCAGAATCGTACCCCCAAAGGATGTCGGCGGGCGAGAGGCCCTTTTCCAATCTTTGCGCCGCCTCCTCGGCGATGCGCGCGTAGTGCGGTAGTTCCTTTGCGCGGTGCCATTCGAAGAACGAGGCGATGCGCTCGTCGAGCGCCTCGGCGCCGCTCCCCTGCAGGTCGAGGTAGCTGTTCGCGCGGTAGTGGACGTAGAGCCCGGCGTTGTCGTAGGCGAGGCGCAGCGCGCTGCAGCCCGCGAGCAGCCACGCCGCGGCAAGCGCGAGCGCGACGCTTTTCACGCCGCTCACCAGAAGCTCTCCACGGTGATGTGGCCCGGCGCGCGGCGCCGGTGCCTGCGCATGCCGCGCTCGGCCAGCGCGGCGCTCGTGTCCTTCAGCATGTCGGGATTTCCGCAAAGCATGACCTGCGAGCTCGCCGCATCGAGCGCGACGCCGGCGGCGGCCTCCAGGCGCCCGTCGCGCACCGCGGCCGGGATGCGTCCGGCGAGGCATCCCGGCGCGGGCTCGCGGCTCACCATGGGAACGTAGCGCAGGCCCTGCACGGCGCGAAGCTCGTCGCCGTAGGCGAGCTCGCGCGCGTGGCGCACGGCGTGCACGAGCACCACGTCGCGGTAGCGGCGCCACGCCTCGCCCGCGCGCAGGATGGACAGGAACGGCGCGATGCCGGTCCCGGTCGACACCAGCCATAGCGAGCGCGCGTCGGGAAGCTCCGAGAGAACGAGGAAGCCGGCCGGGTTGGACGCCACGAACAGCGCATCGCCGGGCCGAAGCGCCGCCAGCCGCGGCGAAAGCGGCCCTTCGGGCACCACGATGCCGTAGAACTCCAGCACCGGATCGCCGGGCGCATTGACCATCGAGAACGGGCGCGCGACCCGCGCCCCGTCGATGTCGAGCGCGATGCGCACGAATTGCCCGGCTTCGAACGCGAGCGGCGCCCCCGCGATGCGCAGCGTGAACAGCGCCTCGGTCCAGCAGCGGTTCTCGAGCACCCTGCCCTCGTGCCAGGTGGTCATGGCACCCGGTAGGGCTCGAGCTGAAGGTCCGTGAGCTCCCCCCCGAGCATCACGATCGCGCCGTGGCGGCGGTTGTTGCCGGTGTCGGAGAACTCGAACGTGTAGGTGCGCGCGATCTTCAAGCGTCCTTCCTCGTCGCGCGCGAGGCGCAGCCGTGCGAACGCCACCGTCTCGTCGAGGAACTGCAGGTCGTAGCGCCGGCAGGCCGCGCGCCCCGCCTCCACCGCGCGCTCGCGCGCCCGCAGGCTGTCGATCCAGAACAGGATCCCGGCCATGAGGACGACGATGGCTGCCGCTTCCCACATGGAATCAGTCGGGTGGATCGGCCCGATCATACTATGCAGTGCGCCGCCGCCCGATTCAGACGGTGGCGATCGGCGTGGCGGGAGAGCCCACCGCGCCGGGCAGGCGCAGCGGCGGCGCGGTCAGCAGAAAGCGGCTGCGGCGGTGCGCGCGCAGCCAGCGCGCGAGCTCCGTGAGATACCACAGCTCGCCCAGATGGATGCCGTTCTTGAACAGGCAATGCTCGTGCAGCGGCATGAGCGGCCCCGGCGCGGGCCGCGCGAGCGCGCCCGGGATGAGCTCCACCGCATAGTTGTCGGCGGCGAGGACGGCGAGGCCGCTGTCGCTGATCCATTGCAGCAGCCGCTCGTCGCGGCCGTCGAGGCCGCTGCACGTCTCGTGCAGCAGCCTGGCGTCGGGCTTCTTGCGCATCTCGAGCAGCACATCGGCGAACCCGGTGTAGAGGCACACCATGTCGCCGCGCTCGACCACCACCTTGTCCGCGTCCAGCACGCGCATCAGCGCCTCGTAGCCCAGCGCCTCGCGCCGGCGCCCGCAGTGCGCATGCAGGTCGATGAGCACGCCGCGCCCCTGCGCGCCGTGCTCGGCCAGGTTCTGGATGCCGAGCGCGCGCGCCTCGCTGCCCTCGTACCTCGCCCAGCCCTCGGCATCGCTGGCGCCCCGGGAAGGGACGACATGCTCACCGGCGCGAAAGCCGTTGTAGAACACGAGCTCGCGCTCGCCGTCGCCGTCGGCGTCGAAGCGGCTGCCGACATGCGCAAAGCTGTCCCACTGCGTGGAGTATTGCAGCGCGAGCAGCGCCTGGTCGTCGCAGATCACGTCGGTCAGGTCGGGGTTGTCGCGCGCCATGGGCCGGCAGAAGTACTGCTGCCCCTCGTGCTGGGTGGCCGCAAGGCGCGGCGGGCCCCGCCGCGGGTTGAGCACCTGGCCGCCGGGGTAGTCAAGCGGCAGCGACAGGCAGAAGACGATCCCCTCCTTTGCTTCGGCCACTCCCTGGAGAACCTTCTCGCGCGTGACGAGGTTCATGCGCCCGCGCTGGTCGTCGGCGCCGAACTCGCCCCAGTTCGAGCCGGGCGGTCGCTGTTTCCATCGCGTCATCCGGGGCCTCGCGCCGTGAGCAGCATCAGTAGTAATGCCGGCCGAGCCACTCGGCAACCAAGGCCGGCTTGGCATTTCCTTCGATGTCCACGACGACGCTCCAGGTGACCTGCACGCCGCCCTCGAGCGGCTCGTACTTCGCCAGCGTGAAGCGCGCGCGCACGCGCGCGCCCGCGGGAACGGGCGCGGGGAAGCGCACGCGGT
>DATLGR010000096.1:0-7302 GCA_035540415.1 Burkholderiales bacterium
GCAGCGTTCGGCGCCGCCGCCGGCGCGCCGAACCGGGCGTGGCTCGGCCTCGCCCAGGCGGCGGCGGCGGCGGTGCCGGCGCCGGTGCGCGTGCTGCTGCTAGGGCTGCGCCGGCCGCAGCAGCGCGCTCAGGCGCTCTAGCCGCGCGCGCCCGTCATCGAGCTCGAGCAGCTCCTGGCGGATGCCGAGGGGCAAGGGCAGGATCTCGGCCAGTCGCGCGCTCACCCAGGAGGCCGACGCCAGCCGGTGCGGCGGCTGCACCAGGCCGCTTTGCTGCTCGATCACCCGCTGCAGGAGCTGCACGCAGGTGTCGCATTGCGGCGGAATGGCGCCGTCGCGATCGTCGGGAAGCAGCTCGACCGCGGCGCGGGCGAGCCCGTTCGCCTCGACCCGGCGCTCGAGGATGCGGAACTTGCGCTCGCCGCGGGCCGTGACCTGCAGCAGGCCGAGTTGCGGCATGTCCCAGGCGGCGATGCGCGCGAGGCAACCCACCGGGGCCGGCGTGGCGGGGGCGCCCACCTCGCGACCTTCGCGGATCAGGCAGACGCCGAAGGGCGAGCCCTCGCGCAGGCAGGCCTTGGCCATCTCCAGGTAGCGCTGCTCGAAGATCCGCAGCGGCAGCCGGCCGCCCGGGAAGAGGACCGTGTGCAGGGGAAACAGCGGCACGTCGTTCACGGCGCCTCCAGCTCGGCGGCCGCGAGGCCGCGATGGCGCACGAGCACGGTCCACTCGGGGCGAAACGCGTCGGCGAGGCGCTCGGCGAGGTAGACCGAACGGTGCTTGCCGCCGGTGCAGCCGATGGCCACGGTGACCGAGCTGCGATTCTCGCGGACGATGTCGGGAAGGCGGCGCGCAAGGAGGGCGCGTACCTCCTCGTACCAGCGCGCGACGGCCTCGTTGCGCGCAAGGTAGTCGATCACCGCCGCATCGCGGCCGGTATAGGGGCGAAGCTGCGGGTCGTAGTGCGGATTGGGCAGCATGCGGGCGTCGAACACCCAGTCCGCGTCGAGCGGCAGCCCGTCACGATACGCGAACGACTCGAACAGCAGCGTCAGCACGCCCGGCCCGATGCCGAGCAGGTCGCGGATCCAGTTCTGCAGCACGCGCGGCAGCAGCTCGCTCGTGTCGATGCGCTGGGCCAGGGCGGCCACCTGCGCGAGCAGCGCGCGCTCGCGCTCGATCGCCTCCGAGAGCGGCAGCGAGCGGCCCGCAAGCGGATGGCGCCGGCGGGTCTCGGAGAAGCGCCGCAGCAGCGTGGGGGTCGTGGCCTCGAGATAGAGCACGCGGCACTCCACCCCGCGGCGGCGCAGGGCGGCGATGTGCTCGGGCAGCGCGGGCAGCGCGGCGCTGCGGGCGTCGACGCTGATCGCCGCTCGGTCGTGTCCCGCCTCGGCGAGGAAATCGACCACTTCGAGCAGCAGCGTCGCCGGCAGGTTGTCGACGCAGTAGTAGCCGGCATCCTCCAGTACGTTGAGCGCGATGCTTTTGCCCGAGCCCGACAGCCCGCTCACCAGGACGAGGTTCATTCGGCACCGCCTTGGCCGAGCGCGCGATGCTGGCGCGCCAGGAACTCCGCCATGGAGTCGATGCCGCGGAGCTTCAGGATCTGGTTGCGCACGGCAGCCTCGACGAGCACGGCGAGGTTGCGCCCGGCCACCACCGGGATCACCACCTTGGCGATGGTGACGCCGAGGATGTCCTCCGACAGCGCCGCGAGGGGCAGGCGCTCGCCGCGGTCGCGGCCGCTCGCCGGCGGCCGCTCGAGATGCGCGAGCAGGCGCAGCTTCATCTTCCGGCGCACGGCGGTCTCGCCGAAGATGGTGCGGATGTTGAGCAGGCCCAAACCGCGCACCTCGAGGAAGTCCTTCAGCAGCGGCGGGCAGCGGCCCTCGAGCGTGTCGACCGCGATGCGCGAGATCTCCACCACGTCGTCGGCCACCAGTCCGTGGCCGCGGCTGATGAGCTCCAGGCCGAGCTCGCTCTTGCCGACGCCCGAATCGCCGGTGATCAGCACGCCGAGGCCCAGGACATCCATGAACACGCCGTGGCGCTCGGTGCTTTCCGCCAGCGCCTTGGCCAGGTAGCGCGCCAGGACCTCGATCACCCGCGGGGCGGCGAGCGGCGAGGCGAAGAGCGGCGTGTGGCTGGCGGCGGCGGCCTCGACGAGCGCGGCCGGCGGCGCCACGCCGTCGGCCACGATCACCGCCGAGGGTCGTGCGCCGAACAGGCGCTCGAGGTGCTCCGCGACGCTCGCGGCCTCGTAGGCGCCGATGACCTGGATGCTGTTGGGATGGGTGAGATTGAGGTGGCCGATGACGGCGGCGGCCTGCGCCGCTTCGCGGCGCACGGCCGTGGCACCCTCGCGCCCCGCGACCCAGGCGAGGGCGAGCGCCTCGCGGTTGTCCTCATGCAGCCGCGCGACGTTGACCTGCAGCATCCGGCCGCCACGACGTGATCAGCTGATGCAGGGCCGCTGCGTCCGGGGCCCGGCTCATCGCCTCGCGCAGCGCCTTGTCGCTGAACATCTGCGCGAGCTCGGAGAGCAGCTGCAAATGCTTTTCGGTCGCCTTTTCCGGAACCAGCAGGACGAACACCAGGGTGACGGGGCTTCCGTCGGGCGCATCGAACGGCACGGGGTGGGCCACGCGGATGAACGCGCCGAGCGCCTCCTTGAGCCCCTTGATGCGACCGTGCGGAATCGCTACCCCCTGGCCCAGGCCCGTGGAGCCCAGGCGCTCCCGCGCGAACAGGCTGTCGAACACGAGGCTGCGCGCAAGCGCGTGCTGATTCTCGAACAGCAGCCCCACCTGCTCGAACAGGCGCTTCTTGCTCGACACCTGGAGGTCGACCACGACGTTGGCGGGAGACAGCAGCTTGGCGACGAGGCTCATCAGGGCGGCGCGATTATACGCGCTTGTCGGAGCGCTTATCCTTGTAGCGCAGCACCTGGCGGTCGAGCTTGTCGGCGAGCAGATCGATCGCCGCATACAGATCTTCACGCTCGCAGGCGCAGTGCACGTCCTTGCCGCGCAGGTGCAGCGTCGCCTCCGCCTTCTGGCGCAGCTTGTCGACGGTCAGAATGACGTGGGCGTCGATCACGTGGTCGAAGTGGCGGCTGATCCGCTGCAGCTTGGCCTGCACGTAGGTGCGGATGGCCGGGGTGACGTCGAGGTGATGGCCGCTCACGTTCAGATTCATTACGCCTCCTTGTTACAGGGACTTGCGCTGGTTGACGGGAGGAATCTGCAGCGACTCGCGATACTTCGCGATCGTGCGGCGGGCGACCACGATGCCCTGCTCGCCCAGGATCTGCGAGATGCGTGCATCGGACAGCGGGGCCTTGGCGTCCTCGGAGGACACGAGCTGCTTGATGAGGGCGCGGATGGCCGTGGAGGAGGCCGCGCCGCCGGCCTCGGTGGCGACGTGGCTGCCGAAAAAATACTTCAGCTCGAAGGTGCCGCGCGGGGTGGCCATGAACTTCTGCGTGGTGACGCGGGAGATGGTGCTCTCGTGCAACCCGAGCACCTGGGCGATCTCCCGCAGCACCAGCGGGCGCATCGCAACTTCGCCGTGCTCGAGAAAGTGGCGCTGGCGGTCCACGATCGCCTGCGACACGCGCAGGATGGTGTCGAAGCGCTGCTGCACGTTCTTGATGAGCCAGCGCGCCTCCTGCAGCTGCGAGGAGATGCCGGCGCCGCCGGCGCGCGCGCCCGCGGCGAGCTCAGCGTACAGGCGGTTGATGCGAAGTCGCGGCATGGCGTCCGGGTTCAGGCTCGCGCGCCAGACGTTGCGGTGCTTGCGCACGATGACGTCGGGAATGACGTAGCGCGTCTCGACCTTGGCGAAGCACGCGCCCGGGCGCGGGTTGAGCGCCTGGATGAGCCGCTGCGCGGTGCGCAGGGCGTCCTCGCCGGCGCCGGTGGCGCCTTTCAGCCGGGTGTAGTCGCGCGTGGCGAGCAGCTCCAGGTGCTTTTCCGCGATCTCGAGCGCGAGCCGCCGCGCCGGGCTCTCGGGGAGCATGCGCAGCTGCAGGCACAGGCATTCGCCCGGCGAGCGCGCGCCCACACCGGCGGGCTCGAAATGCTGCAGGTGGCGCAGCGCGATACTGAGCTCCTCGAGGCCCGCCTCGGCCTCCGGCGGCAGCAGCGCGGCAATTTCCTCCAGCGGCTGCGTGAGGTAGCCGTCCTCGTCGAGCGCATCGATCAGCACCATGACGAACGCCCGGTCGCGCTCGTCGAGGTTGGTCAGCGTGAGCTGCCCCAGCAGATGGTCGCGCAGCGTGGGCGTGTCGGGGGTGGCGAAGCTGCGATCGCCGTCCTCGTCCTCGTCGCCGCCGCTGCGCCAGTTGGACGCGATGTCCGCAGACCACTCGGCCTCCGCCGGCGCCGGCTCGACGGGCGCCGGCTCGGCGGCGCTCGCCCCCGCGCTCATCGGCGCGGGCAGCGCGAGCTCCTCGGCGCCCTCGAGCTCCTCGCGCTCGAGCGCCGGGTTCTCCATCAGGATCCGGTCGATCTCCTGATTGAGCTCGACGGTGGACAGCTGCAGCAGGCGGATCGACTGCTGCAGCTGCGGCGTGAGCGTGAGGTGCTGCGATAGGCGGAACTGCAGCGAAGGCTTCATGGGATCTGCAGTGTGCCGGACGGTTGGTTAAACCCGGTGGGGCAAGCCCCCGTTACATCCGGAAGTTTTCGCCTAGATAGACCCGGCGCACGCTGTCATTATAAACAATCTCCTCGGGATGGCCCGACGCGAGCACCGCGCCCTCGTTGATGATGTACGCGCGGTCGCAGATGCCGAGCGTCTCGCGAACATTATGATCCGTTATGAGCACGCCGATACCGCGTTCCTTCAGGAACCTTATGATGCGCTGGATGTCGAGCACGGCGATCGGATCGACGCCGGCGAACGGCTCGTCGAGGAGGATGAAGGCCGGGCGTGTGGCGAGCGCGCGCGCGATCTCGAGCCGCCGCCGCTCCCCGCCGGACAGGGAAATCGCCGCGTGCTTGCGCAGGTGCGCGATGTTGAGATCCTTGAGCAGCTCGGCGAGGCGCGTCTCGATGTCCGCGGAGGCGAGCCCCTGCAGCTCCAGGATCGCCTGGACATTCTCCTCCACCGTGAGTCGCCGGAACACCGAGTTCTCCTGCGGCAGATACGAGATGCCGAGGCGGGCGCGGCGGTGGATGGGCAGGTGCGTGAGCTCGTGGCCATCGAGGTGGATCGCGCCGGCGTCCACCGGCACGAGGCCCACGATCATGTAGAAGCAGGTGGTCTTGCCGGCCCCGTTGGGGCCCAGCAGGCCGACCACCTCGCCGCTGGAAACCTCCAGCGAGACGTTCTGGACCACCGTGCGCGACTTGTAGCGCTTGCGCAGGCTCGTCGAGCGCAGCTCGCTCAAGATTGCCTCAGCGCGCCTTGGTTTCGGCGCGCGGCTGGATCACCGCCCGCACCCGGCCATCGGGGGCCTTGGCGTCCTTGCCGGAGCTCACGGAGTAGAACTCGGTGCGCTGGTCGACGAAGATGTAGGGACCGGCGACCTCGTCGCCGCCCCGGTTGACGCGCGCATTTTCGAACAGCTCGATCTTCTGGTTGCGGTCGTCGATCTCGATGCGGTGGGCTTCGCCGTCCATCCAGCGGCCTTCCTTCTCGCCGTCCTTCGGATCCATGCGCTGCTTGAAGCGCACCGGCTTTCCGGTGGCGGTGGTGTGCTGGAAGCCCTCGGCGTCCTGGCGCACCACGATGCGGTCCGCGCTCACCGCGATGGTCCCCTTGGTGAGAACGACGTTGCCCTCGAAGATGGTGAGCCGCCGCGCGTCGTCGGCGCTCATGCGGTTCGCCTCGATCCGCGTGGGCAGGTCGCGGTCGGCCTTCTCGGCGGCGGCGGCCAACGGCAGCAGGCAGAGCGGCAGGCAGGCGGCGAGGCGGGCGAGGCGCCTCACGGGGCGCTCCGCGGTTCGAAGCGCGCGACCACGTTCGCCTGCAGGCGGAACTGGCGCGTATCGCTGTTGTATTCCATGCCGCGGCCGCTGAGGGAGCGGCCGTCCTCCACGATGGTCACCTCGCGGTCGGTACGAACGAGCGAGCGCTCGCGCAGGATGTGCAGGAAGCTCGTCGTGAGCTTCGCTGCGGGTTGCCCGGCGTGCGGCTCGCGCACCAGCACCACGTCGTCGTAGAGGAAGATCTCGGCGCCGTCGCCCGAGAGCACGCCGCGCTCGGCGCGCACGGTCAGGCCCGGCTCGTCCGGGCGCGACTGCACCACGCGGGGTGCGAGCAGCTCGGAGCGCTCGTCGGGAAAATGCAGCATGCGCGCGGCCGACAGCTGCGAGGTCGGTACGCCGTCGCGGTTGTACGTCGTCGTGGTGAAGTTGGTGACGATGTAGTCGGGGTCGTGGCGCTGCAGCGGCGGGGCCGAAGGGTCCTCGCGCACCATGATCTCCAGGTAGAAGGTGATGAGCGCCAGCGCAAACATCAGCGCAAGCGGGAAAAGGCGAGTCGTCGTGAGCGTCATGCGAGGTAGGCGCGCAGCGCCCCTTCAAGCGTACCCTGCGCGCGCATCACATACTCGCATACCTCCCGCGCGGCGCCGTGGCCGGCGGGCGCGGACGACACGTAATGGGCGCGGGCGCGCACCGCCTCGGGCGCCTCGCGCGGCGCACAGGCGAGGCCGCAGCGCGTGAGGACCGGCAGGTCCACGAGCTCGTCCCCCATGAACCCGGCCGCTTCCGCCGGCAGCGCCACCCGCTCGAGCAGCCGCCGGAACTCGGCCAGCTTGTCGTCGATGCCCTGCAGCACGTGGGAAATGCCGAGCTCCGCGGCGCGCGCCGTCACCGCTGCGGAGCGCCGGCCGGAGAGCAGCGCGCAGGGCACGCCGCTCGCCGCGAGCATCTTCAGGCCGTGGCCGTCGAACGCGTGGAAGGCCTTCAGCTCCTCGCCGCGGGGGCCGTACCACAGGCGCCCGTCGGTCAGCACGCCGTCGACGTCGAACACCATGAGACGGATGCGCTGCGCCCGTTGGAGCGCGTCCGGAGCGGAAACGTGCATGCGGCTACAGGACTTTGGCGCGGAAGAGATCGTGCATGTTGAGCGCGCCGACCAGGCAGTCGCGCTCGTCCACCACGAGCAGCTGGTTCACCTTGTGCCGTTCCATCAGCTGCACCGCCTCGACCGCGAGCGCCTCGGGCCGGATGGTACGCGGGCCGGGCGTCATCACCTCGCCCACGGCGATGCGGTCGAAGTCGCGAACCTTCTCGAGCGCCCGGCGCAGGTCGCCGTCGGTGAAGATGCCGCGCACGCGGCGCTCGGCGT
>DATLGR010000097.1:0-4071 GCA_035540415.1 Burkholderiales bacterium
CTGAAGGGCCGGATCGAACAGACCCTCGTCCGCCAGCTTCTTCTGCAGGCGCAGGAACCGCTCGTAGAGCGCGCCGAGCCCGGCCTCGCGGATCGACTCGACCGTGAGCTGGAAGCGCCCGCGCGGCTCGTACAGCGTGACCAGCGCGCGCGCCTCGACCTGCGCGCCGTTGCGAAGCGGCCAGTCGAGCGCCGCCACCCGGGTGCGGAACATCACGCAGTCCACCTGGGCCGCGTCGTCCTTCAGCGTGAAATAGCAATGCCCCGAGGGCGCGCGCGACAGGTTGGAGACCTCCCCGCGCACCCGGGCGAGGGGGAAGCGCCGCTCGAGGGTGTCGCGCACGTTGCGCAGCAGCTGAGAGACGGTGACAGCGCCCGTGGGGACCGCTACAGGCTCGAGGGGCAGCTCGGGGGACATGGACGAAAAATCGGGTTAGCGAGCCTACACTAATCCACAACGGCGGGTGCGCAGGCCGCACGCCTGCTCCGATTGCGCCACGGAGGCCGATTCTTTTGCGTAAGAGCCTGAAATCGCCTCGTAATTCCCTGCCCAAATTTTGATCGTGACCGACTTCGGGCCGAATATGACAGGCACAAGACGCTCTATTCAGGCGTAATCCACAAACTTATCCACAGATTTTTGTGGATATCGCGGCATGCACTACAAGGCACCTTTCGCGATCGCGTTCCGTGTAGCGATGATGCGGCGCGAAAACTTGCGGCGCGCCGCCCGATTGCTCTAAAGTCGCCCGCGCAGGGGAGAAATAAAAAAACAAGGGAAAGTCTTTGTTCGCCATCGTTCACGCGGCAGGCTGGCCGATCTGGCCGCTGCTGTTCGCCTCGATCGTCGCCGTCGCCCTGATCATCGAGCGCAGCCTCACGCTGCGCCGCCACCGGATCGTGCCGCCGACCCTCCTCGAGCAGGTGCTCGCGGTCTATCAACGCCAGGGGGTATCAGACGAGGTGCTGGTGCGCCTGGCGCGCGACTCGGCGCTCGGCACGGTCCTCGCCGCCGGTCTGCGCAACCACAGGAGCTCGCGCTACGTCATGAAGGAGGCGATCGAGGAGGCGGGGCGCGCGGTGGCGCATCGCCTCGAGCGCTTCCTCACCACGCTCGGCACCATCGCCGCCGCCGCCCCGCTGCTCGGCCTCTTCGGCACGCTCGTCGGCATGATCGAGATTTTCGGCTCGCAGGCCCCGACGGGCACCAACCCGCAGCAGCTCGCCCACGGCATTTCGATCGCCCTGTACAACGCCGCCTTCGGCATCGCCATCGCGATCCCCGCGCTCATCTTCTTCCGGCACTTTCGCAACAAGGTCGACGGCTTCGTCGTCGAAATGGAGCAGCAGGCCTCCAAGCTGGTCGACCTCGTGCACGGCGAGCGCGTCGACTTCGGCTCGCAGCCGCAATGAACTTCCAGCGCGGCAAGCGCCGCGAGGAGCCGGAGATCAACCTGGTTCCGTACATCGACGTGCTGCTCGTGATCCTGATCTTCCTGATGGTCACGACGACCTACTCGCGCTACACCGAGCTGCAGATCAACCTGCCCGCGGCCGAAGCCGAGAAGCAGCTCGAGCGCCCGAACGAGATCGCGGTGCTGGTGAATGCGCAGGGCCAGTACGTGGTGAACCGCCACGCCGTGCCGTTTCGCGGCGTCGAGCAGCTCGCCGACGAATTGCGCCGCGCCGGCGGGGCGCTCAAGGAGCCGGTGGTCGTGATCAGCGCCGACGCGGCGGCCACGCACCAGGCCGTGGTGCGCGTGATGGAGGCGGCGCGCATCGCCGGGCTGTCGCAGATCACCTTCACCACTCAAGCCTCGAAGTAAATGAGGCACTGGGCTCGCCGCGGCGCCGTTGCCCGGCTGCTGTGGCCGGCGGCCGCCGCCTTCGGCGCCGCAGCGGCGCTGCGCCGCGCAGCCTACCGCCTGCGGCTGCTGCCGAGCGCGCATCCGGGAATCCGCGTCATCGTGGTGGGCAACCTCAGCGCCGGCGGCACCGGCAAGACGCCGCTCGTGCTGTGGATCGCCGAATTTCTGCGCTCGCAGGGATGGACCCCCGCCATCGTCTCGCGCGGTTACGGCGCGGCGCTCGAGGCGCCGCGCGCGGCGACGGTGGCCTCCGATCCGGCCGAGGTGGGCGACGAGCCGGTCGTGCTCGCGCGCCGGGCCGGCTGTCCCGTCTGGGTCGGGCGCGACCGCGTGCGCGTCATCGCGGCGCTGCGCGCGCAGCACGCCGAGGTCGATGTCGTCGTGCTGGACGACGGCTTGCAGCACTACCGCCTGCGGCGCGACCTGGAGATCGCGGTCGTCGATGCCCGCGGCTTCGGCAACGGCTGGCTGCTGCCGGCAGGGCCGCTGCGCGAGCCGCCGCGCCGGCTCGCCGCGGTGCACGCCGTGGTGGCGCACCAGAATCCGCGCGTCGCCGGATTCGCGATGACGCTGGAAGGCGAGACCGTGCACTGCCTGGCCGACGCGCGCGAGCGGCGCAGCCTGGCCGACTTTCGCGGCCAGGCGGTGCACGCGGTGGCGGGCATCGGCGATCCCAACCGCTTTTTCCTGCACCTCGCGCGCTACGGGCTGCGCGTGCGGCCGCATCCCTTTCCGGATCACCATCGCTTCGTGCCCGCCGAGCTGGAGTTCGGCGACGACGCCCCGGTGATGATGACCGAGAAGGACGCGGTAAAATTGCGCGGCCGCGGGAAGCGCCACTGGTGGGTGCTGCCCGTCACGGCCGAGCTCGATCCCGCGTTCGCTGGCTGGCTGCAGGGGAAACTGCATGAGTGGCGTCGACCCGAGGCTGCTTGAAATCCTGGTGTGCCCGCTGTGCAAGGGCAAGCTCGTCTATCGGCGGCAGGCCGACGAGCTCGTGTGCAAGGCCGACCGGCTCGGCTACCCCGTGAAGGACGGCATTCCGGTCATGCTGGAGGAGGAGGCGCGCAAGCTGCCGCCGGAAGAAGAAGTGGCTTGAAGTTCGACGTCCTCATTCCGGCCCGCTTCGGCTCGAGCCGCTTCCCGGGCAAGCCGCTCGCGGACCTGGGCGGCAGACCCATGGTGGTGCGGGTGTGCGAGCGCGCCGCCCAAAGCGGCGCCGCGAGCGTCCAGGTCGCGACCGACGACGAGCGCATCGCCGCCGCGGTGCGCGCGCACGGCCACCGCGCGCTGCTCACGCGCGCCGATCACGCCTCCGGCACCGACCGGCTCGCGGAGGCGGCCGCGCAGCTCGGCCTGCCCGAGGCGTCCATCGTGGTGAACGTGCAGGGCGATGAGCCGCTCATTGCGCCGGCGCTCATCGCGCAGGTGGCGCGCACGCTCGCCGGAAGCGGCGCCCCCGTCGCCACCGCCTGCCACCCGCTGCACGATGCGGCGGCGATCGAGAACCCCAATGTCGTGAAGGTCGTGCTCGACGCGGCCGGCTACGCGCTGTATTTTTCCCGCGCCCGCATCCCCTATCCGCGCGAGCCCGGCGCGCTGTGGTACCGCCACGCCGGCATCTACGCCTACCGCGCCGGATTCCTCGCGCGCTACGCCGCGCTCTCGCCGAGCCCCCTGGAGCGCGCCGAGGCGCTCGAGCAGCTGCGGGTCCTGTGGCACGGTCATCGCATCGCGGTGGCCGTGAGCGAAACCGACATCGCGCCGGGCGTCGACACCCCGCAGGACCTGGAGCTCGTCCGTAAAATGCTCGCATGAGGCTGATCCTCCTGGGACCGCCCGGGGCCGGGAAGGGCACCCAGGCGCAGCATCTGTGCGCGCGGTTCGGCATACCGCAGATCTCCACCGGCGACATGCTGCGCGCGGCGGTGAAGGCCGGCTCGCCCCTCGGGGTGGCGGCGAGCAAGGTGATGGACGCGGGCCAGCTCGTGTCCGACGACATCATCCTCGCCCTGGTCAAGGAGCGTCTGGGCGCGCCGGATTGCGGCCGCGGCTATCTCTTCGACGGCTTTCCGCGCACCATCCCCCAGGCCGAGGCGCTGCGCGCGGCGCGGGTGGGGCTCGACTACGTGCTCGAGATCGACGTGCCCGACGAGGACATCGTGGAGCGCATGATCGGCCGGCGCGTGCACCCGGCCTCCGGG
>DATLGR010000098.1:0-6083 GCA_035540415.1 Burkholderiales bacterium
TCGGATTCGCAGGCGCGGGGCTGTTGCCATCCTTGCCGTGGCAGGCGGCGCAGACCTGGTCGGCGATCTGCTGCGCGCGCTTTGCATCCTGCGCGTGGACCACGCCGAGCATCATGGCGAGCGCGCCGAACGCAAATACACGGAGCATTCTTGGAAGTCCCTGTCCCGAGGAAAGGCGCCGATTTTATTAGAATTTCCCGCTTTCGGCAGCCGATGAAGCTTTTCGCCCAGGCAAGCTACCTCGCCTCCGCCGGCCGCGCCGCGGATTTGCCGCCGGCCGGACCGCCCGAAATCGCCTTCGCCGGGCGCTCGAACGTCGGCAAATCGAGCGCCATCAATGCGCTGCTCGCCCGCAAGCGCCTCGCCTTCACGAGCAAGACGCCGGGCCGGACCCAGACCATCAACTTTTTCGAGCTTGCCGGCGGCGCGCGCCTGGTGGACCTGCCCGGCTACGGATACGCGCGCGTGCCGCAAACGGTGCGCGCGCAGTGGCGTTCCCTCGTCGGGGGCTACATCGCTTCACGCGAGACGCTCGCGGGCGTAGTCGTGCTCATGGATGCGCGCCATCCGCTTTCGGCGCTGGACCGCCAGCTCATCGAATTCCTCGGCGCACAGCGCTTGCTCGCGCTCCTGTCCAAAGCCGACAAGTTGAGCCGAGTGGAGCAGGCGCGCACGCTGGAGGCGGTGCGGGCCGCGCTGCCGGCGAGCGAGGTGCGCCTTTTCTCGAGCCTGTCCGGGGAGGGGGTGGAGGAGTGTCGCGCCCTGCTGGCGGGCTGGCTGGAGCCCGCCGCAGGCCGCGGAAATAAAAAGCCCCCGGTAAAGGGGATGTAAACCGGGGGCAAAAACGCCTTAACTTTGGATTAAGGCACCCGCTCAGGGAGGAGAAGCGGGAGACGACTCTCATCGTCTGAAGGTAAGATTCAGCCGCGGAGCGAAAGTTCCGAACGCAAAACGCCAGAAAAATCAGTCTCGTGAAAATCTACGGCCAGTTCCCCGCCGTGCGCATGCGCCGCCGGCGGCGAGACGAGTTCTCGCGGCGGCTGGTGCGCGAGCATCGGCTGAGTGCGGACGACCTGATCTACCCCGTGTTCATCATTGACGGGAAATCCCGTACCGAACCTGTGCCCTCTATGCCGGGCGTCGAGCGGCTCACCATCGACAAGCTGCTCGCGCTGGCGGAGCAATGCCTGAAGCTGCGCATTCCCGTGCTCGCCCTGTTTCCCGCCATCGAGCAACGCCTGAAAACCGCCGACGGGCGGGAGGCGTTCAACCCGAAGGGACTGGTGCCGCGGGCGGTCGCGGCGCTCAAGAAGCGCTTCCCGGAGCTCGGCGTGATGACCGACGTGGCGCTCGATCCGTACACCACCCACGGTCAGGACGGCATCGTCGACCGCGGGGGCTACATCATAAACGATGTGACGCTGCGCACCCTCGTGCGCCAGGCGCGCGTCCAGGCCGAAGCCGGCGTCGACATCGTCGCCCCCTCGGACATGATGGACGGCAGGATCGGGCGCATCCGCGCCGCGCTCGAGGCGGCCGGACACGTCCATACGCGCATCATGGCCTATGCCGCCAAGTACGCCTCAGGCTTCTATGGACCGTTCCGCGACGCCGTGGGCTCGGCGAAAAACCTCGGCGGCGCCGACAAAAAGACCTACCAGATGGATCCGGCCAACTCCGACGAGGCGATGTGGGAGGTGGGGCTCGATCTCGCCGAAGGCGCAGACATGGTGATGGTGAAGCCCGGGCTGCCGTACCTGGACGTGGTGCGCCGGGTGAAGGACGAATTCAAGGCGCCCACCTTCGTCTACCAGGTCTCCGGCGAGTACGCCATGCTGCGCGGCGCCGTGGATCGCGGCTGGCTGCCCGAGTCGTGCGTGCTCGAGGCGCTGCTCGCGTTCAAGCGTGCGGGCGCCGACGGCATCCTGACCTACTTCGCCCTCGACGCGGCTAAGGCGCTGTGGCAAGCGCGAGCGTCTTGAGGAAGCGCTCGGCATTCTGATAGCCGACCACGCGCAGGCCCCGGATCTCCTGCCCCTGCGCGTCGAAGAAAATGATGCCCGGCGGGCCGAACAGCGAAAAGCGCTTAAGGAGCGCCCGATCGGCCTCCGTGTTCGCGGTGACATCCACCTTCAGCAGCAGCATCCGGTCGAGCTGCGTGCGCACCCGCGGATCGGCGAAGGTGAACGCCTCCATCTCCTTGCACGACACGCACCAGTCGGCGTAGAAGTCCAGCAGCACCGGCCGGCCGGGCGCCCGCAGCTTCTCCTGCAGCTCGCCGATGGAGGCAACCCGCACCCAGGGCAGGCCCGCATGCGCGGACGAGGAGCGCTCGGTGAACGCGGCGAGCGGGCGTAGCGGGTCGCGGCTGCCCGCGAGCGCGCCGGCGAGCAGCGCCACGCCGGCCACCAGGGCGATGACGCCAAGACCCTTGCCCAGCCGCCACGCCCCTGCGGCGCCGGCGGGCAGCGGATCGAGCGCGCGCAGGAACACGCCCGAGCCGATGAGGAGCACCGCCCAGGCGATCATGGCGGCCATGGGCGGCAGCACCGGCGACACGATCCAGATGGCCACCGCGAGAAGAAGCACGCCGAAGAAGCTGCGTACGGCACCCATCCAGGCGCCGGCGCGCGGCAGCAGCGCCCCTTCGGAGACGCCCACGACGAGAAGCGGTACGCCCATGCCAAGGGCCATGGCAAAGAGCGCGCCGCCGCCCAGCACCACATCGCGCGTCTGCGAGATGTAGAGCAGCGCCCCGGCGAGCGGCGCGGCCACGCAGGGACTGACGATCACCGCGGAGAGCACGCCCATGCCCGCGACCGAGGCGATGCGGCCGCCGCGCAAGCGGCGGTGCGCCGAGTCCAGGCGCTGGTGCACGAAGCCGGGCAGCCGCAGGTCATACAGGCCGAACATGGACAGCGCGAGGACGACGAACACCAGCGCAAAGGCACCGAGCACCCAGGCGTTCTGAAGCGCCGCCGCGAGCAGAGAGCCCGAATACGCCGCCGCAACCCCCGCCGCCGCGTAGGCGACGGCCATGCCGAGCACGTATGCGCCCGACAGCGATAGGGCGCGCAGCTTGTCGAGCCCGCGGCCCTCGCCGGCAATGATGCTGGATAGGATCGGGATCATCGGCAGTACGCAGGGCGTGAAGGTGAGCAGCAGCCCGAACACGAAAAAGCCCCCGATCACCAGGGCGGCATTTCCTTCGAACAGCCGCGCGATGTCCAGATCGCTCGCGAACACCGAGAAGCGCGGTTGCGGCTCCACGGAGAGCGGCGCGGCGCTGAACGCGGCGGCCGAGACCCGCAGGCGCGCGCGCGACTCCATCGGCACATAGCAGACGCCCACGTCGGCGCACCCCTGCGACACCACCTTCAGGGCGAGCGCGCCGTCACCCTGTACCGGCAGCACGATGCGCACCTCGCCGCGATAGATCTCCATCTCGCCGAAGAACTCGTCCTTGTGACGCACCCCGGGCGGGAACGCCGGCGCGCCCAGGCGCACGTCGGAGGCGCCCTCCGCGGCGAATTGAAAGCGCTCCCGGTAGAGGTAGTAGCCCTTCGCGATGGCGAAGTGCACCTCCACGTTGCCCCCGTCCAGCGCGCGCGCGGAGAAGCGGAATGCCTTTTCCGGCTCGAGCAGCTCGTCGCTCGCGCCGAACAGCTTCCATTGCGCCGCCGCCGGCGCGGCCGCGAGGAGCACCACCAGCAGGACGAGGAGCCGTCTCAAGACTTCGTCTCCGCGGCGACCCACTCGAGGTACGCCGGCAGCCCGCGCTCGACCGGAACGGCGATGATCTCCGGCAGCTCGTAGGGATGGCCCTCGCGCAGCGCCTGCTCCAGGGCCGGATAGCGCTCGCGGGTGGTCTTGATGAGCATCGGATGCTCCTCGTCGTGCTGCACGGCCCCCTTCCACGGATAGACCGAGCGGCAGGGCGCGAGGATGTTCACGCAGGCGGCGAGCTTGTCGCGGACCAGCTTTTCCGCAATCCGCTCGGCGGCGCCCCGCTCAGGCAGGTTGGTCAATACGAGCAGGGTGCTCATGGCTCAGTCCTTCGCGCACGGTGGAATAGCGAAGCGCCAGGCCGAGAACGCGCTTCAGTTTCCCGTTGTCGAGGCGCCGCGACTCGCGCATGAAGGAGAGCTGCGCCTGGGGCACGAGATGGCCGGCCTGGATGCGGGTCACTCGCGGCGGCCGCTCGAGGCCATAGCGGTCGGCCACGAGGTCGAGCCAGTCGCCCATCTTCAACTCGGTATCGTCGGCGGCGTTATAGAGGCCCGCCGGAGAATCGTCCTCCAGCGCGCGCACGACCGCCGCCGCCAGATCTTCGGCGTGAATGTGGCTGGTGTAGACATCTTCGGCGGCCCGTAGCACGGGGATGCGGGCGCGCACGCGTGCGAGCGGCAGCCGATCGTGCGCATAGATGCCCGGGGCGCGCAGCACGACCAGCGCGACCGCACGGGCTTCGCACCAGGCGCTCAGGCGGCGCTCGGCATCGAGCCGGCGCCGCGCCCGCGCCGTCTGCGGTGCCGGCGGGCGCGCCTCGTCGACGCGCGCGCCGCCGCAGTCGCCGTAAACGCCGCTCGTGCTGACGTAGACCACCCGAGCCGGTAGAATCCGGGCCTTCTCGAGTGCCGCCAGCAGCGCGGCGGTGCGCGGGTCGGTTTCCCCGTGGGCCGGCGGCGGCGCGCAATGCAGCACGGCGTCGGCCGGCTCGAGGGCGAGGGTTTCCGGCCGGTCAAGGTCCAGGCCATAGGCGCGCGAGAGCCGGACAACAGCAAAGCGTCGCTCCAAGGCGCCCAGCGCGCGCCGCGCGATATCGCCGAACCCCGCCACCAGCAATCGCTTCATACGGTCATTTTATGCATAAGGTCACGGTCCAACCCAGCGGTCTTGCCTTCGACGTCGCTGAAGGGGAATCGGTTCTCGCGGCGGCGTTGCGCCAGCACGTCGTGCTGCCCTACGGTTGCCGCAACGGCGCCTGCGGCAGCTGCAAGGGGACCGTCCTGGCGGGCGAGCTGGACTACGGGGTCTACCAGAAAAAGGCGCTTCCCGAACACGACAAGGCCCAGGGCAAGGCGCTTTTCTGCCAGGCGCGGCCGCTGACCGACCTGGTCATCGAAGCGCGCACGGTGGGCGCGGCGAAGGACCTCCAGGTCAAAACGCTGCCCTGCCGGGTACAGAAGATGGAGCGCCTCGCCCACGACGTGATGGTTCTCCACCTCAAGCTGCCGGCGAACGAGCGTCTGCAGTTCCTGGCCGGCCAATACATCGAGTTCCTGCTGAAGGACGGCTCCCGGCGCAGCTTTTCGATGGCCAATGCCCCGCACGACGACGAGCTCGTCCAGCTGCACGTGCGACACGTGGCCGGCGGGCAGTTCACCGACCACGTGTTCAACAAGATGAAGGAGCGCGACATCCTGCGCCTGGAAGGTCCCCTCGGAACCTTTTTTCTGCGCGAGGACTCGGCCAAGCCCATCGTGTTCGTCGCCTCGGGCACCGGATTCGCCCCGATCAAGTCGATTATCGAGCACGCCCTCCAGAAGGGCATCGCACGCCCGATGGTGCTGTACTGGGGGGGGCGGCGGCCCAAGGACCTCTACCTGGACGCCCTCGCGCGGAGCTGGCCCGTGACCTACGTTCCCGTCGTGTCCGACGCGCTGCCGGAGGATCACTGGACGGGGCGCACCGGCCTCGTGCACCGCGCGGTGATGGAGGATTTGCCCGACCTTTCAGGCCACCAGGTGTACGCGTGCGGCACGCCGGCCATGGTGGACGCGGCGCGGCACGACTTCAGCGCGCATTGCCGCCTGCCGGAGGACGAGTTCTTCGCCGACAGCTTCACCACCCAGGCAGACCTGGCTCAGGACGCCCCTTCGCCGAGGTAGGCTTCCTTGACGCGCGGATCGGCAAGCAGCGCCTGGGCCGGCCCCGACAGCGTGATGGCGCCCGACTCCATGACATAGCCGCGGCTCGCCGCCTGCAGCGCGAGCAGCGCGTTCTGCTCCACCAGGAGAATGGTGACGCCGCGCCGCGCGATGTCGCGCACGATCTCGAAGATCTTCGCCACCATCATGGGC
>DATLGR010000099.1:0-2178 GCA_035540415.1 Burkholderiales bacterium
GCAGGTGCTGCGCTGGATCCATCAGCTGGGCGAGGCGGATTTCGCGCGCATGACCGACCTCTCGCGCGCGCTGCGCGAGCGGCTCGCCGAGACGGCCTGCGTGCAGGCGCCGGCGATCGTCGGTGACACGCCGGCCGAGGACGGCACGCGCAAGTGGCTGGTGAAGGTGGACGGCGCGAACGCCGTCGAGTCGGTGTTCATCCCCGAGACGGGGCGGGCCACCCTGTGCGTGTCGAGCCAGGCCGGCTGCGTGCTCGACTGCTCGTTCTGCGCCACCGGCAAGCAGGGCTTCAACCGCAACCTCACCAGCGCCGAGATCGTCGGCCAGCTGTGGATCGCGAACCACAGCCTCGGCAACCCCAGCCGGGCCGAACGCATCATCTCCAACGTGGTGTTCATGGGCATGGGCGAGCCCCTGCTGAACCTCGACGAGGTCATTCCGGCGCTGCGCCTGATGCTGGAGGACAACGCGTACGGCCTTTCGCGCCGGCGCGTCACCGTTTCGACCTCCGGGGTCGTTCCCGGCCTCGATCGCCTGCGCGAAGAGTGCCCCGTGGCGCTCGCGGTGTCGCTGCACGCGCCCAACGACCGGCTGCGCGACGAGCTGGTGCCGCTGAACCGCAAGTACCCGCTCGCCGCGCTGATCGCTGCCTGCAACCGGTACCTGGAGCGCGCGCCGCGCGATTTCGTGACCTTCGAGTACGTCATGCTCGACGGGGTGAACGACAGCGACGCGCATGCGCGCGAGGCCGCGGCGCTCGCGCGGAGCGTGCGCTGCAAGTACAACCTCATTCCGTTCAATCCGTTCGCCGCCTCGGGCTACCGTCGCTCGCCGCCGGAGCGCATCCGCCGGTTCGCGGAGATTCTGCAGCGCGCGGGGGTGACGGTCACCACGCGCAAGACGCGCGGCGACGACATCGCCGCCGCCTGCGGGCAGCTCGCGGGCGACGTGGCCGACCGCACACGCCGCAGCGCGCGGCGCGTGGCGCTGAAGGAGGTGCGTGCATGAACGCGAGAGCCCTGGGCGTGGCCGCGCTGCTCGCGGCGCTCGCCGGCTGCGGCGGCCTGCCGGCGGGGGACGCCGGCGAAGGCCCCATCGTGGGCACGGTCGGCGACCCGCGCCACCGCGCCCGCGTGCACACCGAGCTCGCCGCGGCCTACTACGAGCGCGGCAACATGGGCGTGGCGCTGGACGAGCTGCGCATCGCCGCCGCCGCCGACCCGCGCTACGCGCCGGCGCACAGCATGCTCGGCCTGGTGTACATGGAGCTGCGCGACGAGAAGCTTGCCGAGACGAGCTTCGAGCGGGCGCTCGCCCTCGCCCCGGGGGACGGCGACATCAACCACAACTACGGCTGGTTCCTCTGCCAGACGAAGCGCGCGCCGGAGTCGATCAAGTACTTCCTCCAGGCGGTGCGCAACCCGCTGTACGCCACGCCGTGGCGCTCCTATACGGCGGCCGGCATCTGCACGCTGCGCGCGAACAACGTGCGAGACGCCGAGGACTTCTTCCAGCGCGCCCTGCGCCTGGAGCCGGACGAGCCTGCGGCGTTGCTCAACCTCGGGCAGATCCGCTACCGCCAGGGCCGGCTGGAGGAAGCGCGCAAGCTGGTGACGCAGTTCAACCGGCTTTCCACGCCGAGCGCGGAATCGCTGTGGCTCGCCCTGCGCATCGAGCGCAAGCTGGGCGAGCGGGTCGCCGAGCAGAGCTTTGCCACCCAGCTGCGGCGGCGCTACCCGGGCTCGCCGGAATTCCAGGCGCTGCAGCGGGGCGAGTTTGACTGAGCGCGTCCTCACCGGCGTGGGCGTGGAGCTGCGCAGCGCGCGCGAGGCAGGCGGCCTCTCGATCGACGACGTCGCGCAGCAGCTGAAGTTTGCGCCACGCCAGATCGAGTCGCTCGAGAACGAGCGCTTCGACCGGCTGCCCGGGCCGACGATCGCCCGCGGCATGGTGCGCAACTATGCGCGGCTGCTCAAGCTCGATCCGGAGCCGCTCGTTGCCCGCATGGCGCCCGCCGCCGACAGGCCGCTCGAGAGCGCCGAGCCGGCGCCGCGGTTTCGCCGTCCGGTGCCATTCTCCGACGGCAGCCGGCGATCCACCTGGTTGTACGCCGGCGTTTCGGCCGGAGTGCTGCTGCTCGCGATCGCCGTGACTCTCGGCTGGCAGGAGCGGGCCGC
>DATLGR010000100.1:0-5463 GCA_035540415.1 Burkholderiales bacterium
GCCATGGCCATGGCCGGCGTCACCTGGCTGGTCCGCTCGCAGTTCGGCGGCCCGGTCGGCCTTGCGCAGTTCGTGCTCTCCAAGGTCAAGGGCGCGAGCCCCGGGGCGAGGGGCGCCGGCGCCCCGGAGGGCCGCCGACCCGCGCCCGTTGTTCGATAAGGCCTCCACCGCCCCGTCGGCGGCGCCGCTGCTGCGGCGGCTGGACCGCGGCGCGCGCCTCGCCTACAGCCTCGCCGGCCTGATCGGCGTCGGCGCGATCGCGGGGTGGGCGCTCGGCCTCGCGCGCCTGCGGGACCTGGGCGCCGATTTCGCCCCGATGGCGCCCGCCGAGGCCATCGCGTTCGTGCTGCTCGCGATCGGCTTTCACGCCGCGCACCGCCACGACCTGCGCCAGCGCCGCACCGCGGTCCTGGCGGCGGCCGCGGCGGGCGGCCTTGCGCTGCTGTCGCTCGCCGAGACCCTCGGCGGCCAGCCCCTCGGGCTCGCCTTCAACGCGCGGCCGATGTCGCCGGCCACCTCGCTCTCGGTGATCCTGCTCGCGCTGGTCACGCCGCTCGCGCGCGACCGGCGCCTGCTCGGGATGTCGGCGAACGGCGTGGCGGCCGCGGTCATCGGCGCGGTGGCGCTCTTTGCGCTGCTCGGCGCGAGCCTGCGGATGCTGCGCTTCGACGTCGCGGCGCCGCTGCTCGGCCTGTCGGCGCCCGGCGCGGTGGCGGCGCTGCTCGCCGCGCTCGCGCTCGCCTTCGGACGGCCCACGCCGTGGCTGCTCGAGACGCTCTCGAGCCGGCGCACCGGCGCGGTGGTGACGCGCTGGCTGCTGCCGGCGGCGTTCGTCCTGCCGATGACCCTCGGCTGGGTGCGCCTGTTCGCCGAGCGCGCGGGCGTCTTCGGCGAGGCCTTCGGCATGTCGCTGTTCACGCTGGTGATGATCGCCACCTTCAGCGCGCTGGTGCTGTGGGTGGCGCGCACGCTCGACCGCATCGCGGCGCAGCGCGCGCAGGCGGAGGGGCAGGCCGAGGAGCAGCGCGAATGGCTGCAGGTGACCCTCGCGAGCATCGGCGACGGCGTGATCGCCACGGACGCCGCCGGCCGCGTGCGGTTTCTCAACGCCGCCGCCCAGCGACTCACCGGCTGGCGCGCGGCGGAGGCTGCGGGGCGGCCGGTCGATGAGCTGCTGTCGCTGTTCGACGAGCGCAACGGCCAGGCGGTGGAAAGCCCGCTCGGCGCGGCGTTGCGCAAGCGCGCGGCGGCGGCCGCGCCGGGCGAGCCCGCGCTGCGCGCGCGCGACGGCTCGGTGCACCCGGTGGACGTGAACGCCGCGCCGATCGTGGACTCGGCCGCGGGGCTCGCCGGCGCGGTGATCGTGCTGCGCGAGGCGGCGGTGCAGCGCCAGGCGGAGCGCGCGATGCGCGAGGCCTACACCGAGCTCGACCAGCGGGTCATCCGGCGCACCGCCGCGCTCGAGCGCGCGAGCGCCGCGCTGCGCGAGCGCAACGCGCTGCTCAACGCGATCACCACCAGCACCCCGGACCTCGTGCTCGCGAAGGACCGGCAGGGGCGCACGCTGATGGCGAACCCGGCGTGGGTGAAGGCCATGGGGCGCGCCGGGGACGACCTCGTGTCGCTCGACGACCAGGAGCGGCTGGTGCTGGAGTCCGGCGAGGCGATGATCGTGGAGGAAAGCCTGCGGGTGGAGGGCGGCGAGCGCACCTATCTCAGCACCAAGGCGCCGCTGCGCGACGAGCACGGCCGCATCATCGGCGTGCTTGGCGTGGCGACCGACATCAGCGAGCGCAAGCAGGCGCAGCGCGAGCTGGAAAAGCTGGTGGTGGCCGAGCAGCGCCTGCGCGCCGAGGCCGAGCGCGCCAATCGCGCCAAGGACGAGTTCCTCGCCATCGTCTCGCACGAGCTGCGCTCGCCGCTCAACGCGCTGCGCGGCTGGAGCCACCTGCTCGCCACCACGCGCCCGCTCGAGCCGGCGCTGGTGGAGCGCGCGGCGAAGGCGATCAAGCGCAACGTCGACCACCAGACGCGGCTGATCGACGACCTCCTCGACACCTCGCGCATCGTCTCGGGCAAGCTCAACATCGAGCGGCGCGTGGTCAACCTCGCCGAGATCGTGAACGCCGCGCTGGAAGCCTCGCGTCCCGGCGCCGCGGCGAAGGAGATCGAGCTGCGCTTCGCGCCCGGGGATGCCGGCACCCTGGTGGTGGGCGACCCCGGCCGGCTGCAACAGCTCGCCTCGAACCTCGTCTCCAACGCCGTCAAGTTCACGCCCGAGCGCGGCCAGGTGCAGGTCTCGCTGCTCAGGAACGGCGAGCGCGTGCAGCTCGTGGTGCGCGACAACGGCCAGGGCATCGCGCCGGAGTTCCTGCCGCACGTGTTCGACCGCTTCACCCAGGCCGATACCACCTCGGCGCGCCGTGCCGGAGGCCTGGGCATCGGCCTCGCGCTGGTGCGCCACATCGCGCTGCTGCACGGCGGGCAGGTGCGCGCCGACAGCCCCGGCCCGGGGCGCGGCGCCACGTTCACCGTCGATCTGCCCGCGGCGCCGCTCGGCGCCGCGCTCGCGGCGGTCGGCGCGCCCGGCCCCGACAGCCGGCGCCGTTCGCTCGAGGGCGCGCTCGCCGGGCTGCGCGTGTGGGTGGCCGACGACGACCCGGACGCGCACGAGGTGGTGGCGCTGACCCTGCGCCAGGCCGGGGCCGCGGTGCAGGGCTTCGGCTCGGGGCGCGAGCTCGCCGCGGCGCTCGAGCGCGCGGCGCCGCGCGAAGGGCCCGACGTGCTGCTGCTCGACCTCGCCATGCCCGACCAGGACGGCTTCGAGACGCTGCGCCAGGTGCGGGCGCTGGAGGCGGCGCGCCGCGGCCCGGCGGTGCCCGCGCTCGCCCTCACCGCGTTCACCCAGGTGGAGCGCGAGCGCCTGCGGGCCGCGGGCTTCAGCGACCGGGTGGACAAGCCGGTGGACGCCGAGAAGCTCGTCGCCGCCCTGCGCGCCGCCGCCGCCGAGCGCGACAGCAAGCACGGGCAGGCCGCTTGATCGTATAGTGGGCCCTCCAAGGAGGGCACAACCCATGAAGCTCTACATGCACCCGGTGTCGATGACCAGCCGCCCCGTCCGTCTGTTCATCCAGGAGCACAACATTCCCGTGGAGGAGGTGGTGGTCGACCTCATGAAGGGCGAGCACTTCCAGCCGCCGTTCACCACCGTGAACCCCAACCGCCAGGTGCCGGTGCTGGAGGACGACGGGTTTCGCCTGACCGAGTGCTCGGCGATCCTCAAGTACCTCGCCGACAAGGTGGGCTCGCCGGCCTATCCCAAGGACCTCAAGCAGCGCGCGAAGGTGAACGAGATGATGGACTGGCTGAACACGCAGTTCTACCGCGAGTACGGCTACGGCCTCATCTATCCGCAGATCTTCCCCCACCACAAGCGGCCGAGCGATTCGGCGCAGCAGGCGTGCATCGAGTGGGCGCGCGAGCGGGCCCAGAACTGGCTCAGGATCCTGGATGAGCACTGGCTCGGGCCGCGCGCCAACTACCTGTGCGGCGAGAAGATCACCATCGCCGACTATCTGGGCGCCGGGCTCGTGTCGCTGGGGGAGATCGTGCGCATGGACTTCGCCGCCACCCCCAACGTGAAGCGCTGGCTGGACAACATGAAGCGCCTGCGCAGCTGGCCCAAGGTGAACGAGGCCTTCTACGGCTTCCAGGGCTACCTCAAGGATCAGAAATTCGTGACGCCATGATCAAGGGACTGCACCACAACGCCTACCGCTGCCGCGACTCGGAGGAGACGCGGCGCTTCTACGAGGACTTCCTCGGGCTGCCGCTCGCGCACGCGCTGCGCATCCGGGAGTCGAAGAGCGGGCGCCAGACCGACACGCTGCACACGTTCTACCGCATGGACGACGGCTCGTGCCTCGCGTTCTTCGAGGCGCCCGACATGCCCTTCGAGTTCAAGCCGCAGCACGACTTCGACCTGCACATCGCGCTGGAAGTGCCGCGCGAGGCGCTGGCGCCGATGCTCGAGAAGGGCCGCCGCGCGGGCATCGAGACGCGCGGCATCTCCGACCACGGCTTCATCGACTCGATCTACTTCCGCGACCCCAACGGCTACGTGATCGAGCTGACGGCGCGGCGCGACAACCACGAGCGCGAGATGGATCCGCAACACAACCAGGCGCGCGCGCAGCTCGCGCAGTGGCAGGCCGACAAGGGTCGCGAAGCCGCCTAGACCCGTTCGGCACATCGACGCGCCGCGCCGGCCGGCCCAGACTGGGGCATGGCTTTTCTTCGATTCGGCGCCCCCGCGCGGGCCACCGCGGCCGAGGAGCTGGGCACGCCCGTGTTCGGCGTTTCGCTGTTCGAGCTGGCGCAGCGCTTCTTCCACGCCGCCGACGGCCCCGGCGAGGCCGGCGGCGGCGGCTGGAGCCTGCGCTTCCTGTCGGCGCTGCGCGGCTGGCAGGACGACACGGTCATCGCCCCCTCGGGCGTGCTGGAGGACGGGCAGCGCAACCTCATCCTGCGCCCGCCGGCCGACTGGCCCGAGACCGGCGGCACCGGCAACGCGCTCGACAACGTCATCCGCAACGAGAGCGCCGTGACGGCGTACATCGACGGCCGCGGCGGCGACGACACGCTCATCGGCGGCAGCGGCTTCGACTACTTCACCTTCGAGGGCGACTTCGGCCACGACCGCGTCGACGGCGGCGGCGGTGCGCGCAACCTCATCGCCTTCGAGTCCGACCCGGTGAGCGTGGACTTTCGCGCCGGCACCGCCGCGAGCGCCGGCGGCAGCGTCACCTTCACCAACGTGAACGTGGCGCTCGGCTCGCCTTTCGACGACGTGCTGATCGGAGATGACCGCGGCGTGATCCTGATGGGCCGCGACGGCGACGACCGCCTGGTCGGCGGCCGCGGCGACGATGAGCTCTGGGGCGAGGGCGGCTGGGGCCATCCCGAGGCCGGCAGCGGCAACGACACGCTCGACGGTCGCGAGGGCAAGGATGTCCTCGCCGGCGGCCCGGGCGCGGACCGCTTCGAGTTCTCGACGGCGCCCGGTCCCGCCAACGCCGACTTCATCCTCGACTTCGAGCCCGGCATCGACACCCTGGTGCTGCATGGTGAGGCGCACCCGGGCGGCCTCGCGCGCGTGTCCTACGACGGCGCGAGCGGCGAGCTCTGGTACCAGGATCCCGCCGCCGGCGCGCTCCTCATCGCCACGCTCGGCGGCGCCCCCGCGCTTGCGCCGGGCGACCTCGTTCTCATCTAGCCTACAGCGGCTCGCGCAGCGCGCGGCGCAGGAAGTCGGTGATCGGCGCCGCGAGGTAGTCGAACGGGCTGCGCGCGTCGGTGCGGATGAAGATTTCGGCGGGCATGCCCGCCTGCAGCCGCAGCCCGGCCTGCGCGAGCGCGGCGGCGGGGACGTCGATGTGCGCAAGGTAGTACGCGGCGCCGCTC
>DATLGR010000101.1:0-11362 GCA_035540415.1 Burkholderiales bacterium
TGCGCCGGAACCAGTCGAGCAGCGCGCGGAGCCCGCGCGGCCGCTTCTTCGCGATCGGCACCGCCACCGCGGGCACGCCCCAGGCCGGCGCCTCCTCGAACAGGCGCGCCTCGGCCGGGCAGAGCACGGTGACGTCGTGGCGGCGGCCGATCAGGCCTTTCGATTCGGACAGGATGCGGATCTCCTGCCCGCCCCAGCCGAGCGAGGACTCGGTATGGACGATCCTCATGCCGCGGCGCGTTCGGCCGCGTATTGCATGCGGTAGAGGCGCGCGTAGGCGCCCTCGCGCGCGAGGAGCTCGGCGTGGCGGCCGGCCTCCACGATGCGGCCGCGCTCGAGCACCACGATGCGGTCGGCGCGCTCGATGGTGGACAGGCGGTGCGCGATCACGATGGTGGTGCGCCCGCGCATGAGGGCCTCCAGCGCCGCCTGCACCTGCCGCTCGGACTCGGAGTCGAGCGCCGAGGTGGCTTCGTCGAGGATCAGGAGCGGCGCGTTCTTGAGCAGCGCGCGGGCGATGGCGAGGCGCTGGCGCTGCCCGCCCGACAGGCGCAGGCCGGCCTCGCCGATGACGGTGTTCAGGCCTTCGGGCAGCTCGCGGATGAAGCTCATGGCATGCGCCGCCTCGGCGGCGGCGATGACCTCGCCCTCGGAGGCGCCGTTCATCGTGCCGTAGGCGATGTTGGCGTAGATCGAATCGTTGAAGAGCACGATCTCCTGGCTCACCAGGGCGATGTTCGCGCGCAGGCTCTCGAGCGTGAGGGTCTGCAGGTCGTGCCCGTCGAGCAGGATGCGGCCCGCGCTCGGGGCATAGAACCGCGGCAGCAGGTTGACGAGCGTGGTCTTGCCGCCGCCGGAGCCGCCCACCAGCGCCACGGTCTCGCCGGGCCGGATGTGCAGGTCGATGTCGACGAGCGCCGGCTCGGTGCGCGTGGCGTACGTGAACGACACGCGCTCGTAGATCACCTCGCCGCGCGCGCGCCCCAGCGCCACGGTGCCGCGGTCCTCCTCCGCCGGCGCGTCGATCATGCCGAAGACGCTCTCGGCGGCGGCGAGCCCGCGCTGCAGCGGCGCGTTGAGCTCGGTCAGGCGCTTCATCGGGCCGAGCAGCATCAGCATGGCGGTGAGGAACGAGGCGAACTCGCCCACCGAGGTGCGTCCGGCCAGCGACTCTTGCAGGGCGGTGTAGACGATCACCGCGAAGGCCACGGACGCGAGGATGTGCGTCACCGGCGTGGTGAGCGCCTCGGGCACCACCAGGCGCATGTTGAACCCGCGCAGGAGCTGCGCCGCCCGCCCGAAGCGCCGCGCCTCGTAGGCCTGGCCGCCGAACACCTTGACCACCTTGTGGCACTGGATGCTTTCCTCCAGCACGTGCACCACCCCGCCCATGGCGCGCTGCGACTCGCTCGCCATGCGCCGCAGCCGCCGCGACAGCGCCTTCACGAACCAGGCGATGAGCGGCGCCACGGCCAGCGCGATCAGCGTCAGCCTCCAGTTGAGGTACAGCATCCAGCCCAGAAGGCCGGCGATGGCGATGCTGTCCTTCACGGCGATGGTGAGCACCGCGGTGGCCGAGCCCGTCACCCCCGAGACGTCGTACGCCACCTTGGAGAGCAGCACGCCGGAGCTCTGGTCGTCGAAGGCCCGCGCCGGAAAGCGCACCAGCCGGGCGAACATGGCGCTGCGCAGGTCGAGCACCAGCCGGTGCCCCACCCAGTGCATGCAATACGAAGACACGAAGGTGAGCACGCCGCGCAGCGCGAACACGCCGACAATCGCGAGCGCGAACACGAGCGGCGGATACGCCGGCGCTTCCCCCGCGCCGAAGCCGCCGTCGAGCAGCGGCTTGATGAGCGCGGGAAAGAGCGGCTCGGTGGCGGCGGCGAGGATCATGCCGACGATGGCCACGGCGAACACCCGCGCATGGGGGCGCACATGGCCCAGGAGCCTGAGGTAGAGGGTGCGGCTGTCGCGATTCATGTCGCCGTCAAGGAGGAATAGAGCTCCGTCAGCCGCGCGGCCATGGCGTCGATGCCGAAGCGCTCGGCGCTGGCGCGCGCCGCCTCGGCCATGCGCTCGGTGCGCACCGCCTCGTCGGCGGCCTGCAGCAGGGCGGCGAGCCCCTGCGGATCGTCGGGCGCGCAGGTCCAGCCGTTGATGCCCGGCTCGATCACTTCGGCGGCGCCGCAGCGCACGCTGACGATCGCCGGCAGGCCCATCGCCAGCGCCTCGAGCGCGGTATTCGGGAACGGGTCGTAGCGGCTCGGTAGGATAAAGCAATCGGCGGCGGCGTAGAGCGGGCGCACGTCGTCGCGCCCGCCCAGGAAGCGGACGCGGCCGCCCACGCCCGCCTGGGTTGCGCGCCGCTCGAAGGCGGCCTGGTCGCGGTCGCGGCCCACGACCACGAGCCAGTGGTTCCCGTTGCCGGCGGCGGCGAGCGCGTCGATGCTCGCGGCAAGGCCCTTGCGCGCGAAGCCCGAGCCGACGTGCAGGAACACCGTGTCGCGCGGGCGGCAGCCGAGCTCGCCGCGGGCGGCGCCGCGCAGGCGCGCCCGCTCGCGGGGATGGAACTGCTCGAGGTCCACGCCGTTGTAGATGACGTGCAGCTTGGCCGGGTCGATGCGGAAGTTGCGCCGCACCTCGTCGCGCACCATGTTGGAGTTGCACACCACGGCGCGCAGCCGCGGGTGCTCGAACATCGCCCGCTCGGCGCGGCAGACGTAGCGGTGATACAGGTTGAGCGCCATGCCGATGCGCTCGGGGAACGACGCCGGGCCGCGGCGCAGCTCGAGCCAGCGCCGGTGCACGCCGTCGCCTGCGCGGTAGACGTCGCAGCCCGGAATGCGCTCGTGCGATTGCACGAGCGCGAATCCTTCGCGGCGCCAGGCGGCGCGCGCCGCGCGTGCGAACGACCAGTCTCTCCAGAGCCGGCCCACGTGGAACGGGTCGACCCGCAGCACGCGGCGCGCGCCCCAGCCCTGCGCCTCCCGCGTGACGAGGGTCACGTCGGCGCCGGCGCGCTCCAGCGCCGGCAGCGAGCGCGCGACGAACCGCTCGGCCCCCCCGTAGGGGTTGTAGCGCTGCCGGACGATGGCGAGCTTCACCGCGGCGCGAGCTCCCGCACCGCCTGGTAGGCCTGCTCCACCGGCAGCGTCGTGAGGCATTCGCTCACCTTGCCCCCGCCGCAGCCGTCGAGGCCGCAGGGGCGGCAGGAATGGGCGCTGCGCACCACGCGGTGCGCGACGTTCCAGGGCCCCCACTCGTGCTCGCCGCTCGGGCCGAACAGCGCCACCGCGGGCGTTCCCATCGCGCAGGCGAGATGCATCGGCATGGAATCGACGCCGAAGAACACCTTGGCCCGCGCCGTCAGCGCGCCGAGCTCCTTGATGGAGAGCTGGCCCGCGAGGTTGAGCGGCCGCGAGCGCGCGCGCGCGACGATGTCGGCGACGAGCGCGAGCTCCTGCGGATCCGGCGCGGCGGTGAGCACCACCGTCCAGCCCTCCGCCGCCAGCCGGTCGATGAGCGCCGCGTTCTGCTCGG
Source organism: Burkholderiales bacterium (assembly GCA_035540415.1). Classification (GTDB taxonomy): domain Bacteria; phylum Pseudomonadota; class Gammaproteobacteria; order Burkholderiales; family SG8-39; genus SCGC-AG-212-J23. The sequence continues at coordinate 3,544 of DATLGR010000101.1, forward strand.
CCGGCCAGCACTTGAACTTCCAGCGGGACGCGGGATGCACGTGCACGAACGGGCCCTGCACCAGCGCCGCGACGCGCGCTTCGGCCTGCTCGCCCGGAACGAAGCGGACCGCGCGCTCGGCAGGGCCGGGCTGCACGCCGAGGCGCCGCAGCGCATCGAGGTTCACTTCGACCTGGTGGCGCCGCGGGGCGACGGGAAAGAGGTGCGTGAAGCTGCGCGCCCAGAAGGCGCCGCGCTCGGGCATGCGCGGCGCGACGCTGTAGCGCACCCCGAGCCCGCGCGCCAGCCACGCGCCGCGCGGATGCTCGGTGAGGTGGACGAGCAGGCCATAGCGGCGCGCCCGCAGCCGCGCGAACAGCCGGCGCTCGAGCGCGAGGCGCGCCAGCCCGGCGGTGCGCCACTGCCGCCCGACGACATGCAGCTCGGCGAGCGCCGGATGGCCGGCGAGCATCGGCGCCGTGTCGTCGTAGACGAGCGCATCCACCTCCACCCCCCGCGCCCGCAGCGCCGACAGCACCGGGGCGGCGAGCAGGACATCGCCGTGATGCCGCAGCTTCACCACCAGGGCGCGTCCGCATTCGGCGAGCGGGACCGCGTCCCTCAGCATTCCCTTGGAATCTTCGTTGTCATGTGTGCCGGCGGCCCCGGCATTGTAGAGCCATCGGCGCTCAGCCGATTTTGCTCTCGGTAGAATCGATCGGTGCGGCTCATCGTGCTTGCCTGCGTCGCTTGCCTTGCCGGTGCCGCTGCGCGCGCCGAGGTTTCCGCCGTCGACAGCGCGGGCCGGCGCGTTGCGCTTCCCGCGCCGGCGGTGCGCATCGTCAGCCTCGCGCCGCACGCCACCGAGCAGCTCTTCGCGGCCGGCGCCGGCGCCCGCCTCGTCGCGGTGTCCGACTACAGCGATTTTCCCGCGGAAGCGAAAAGGCTGCCGCGCGTGGGCAACTTTGCGGGCGTCAACCTGGAGGCGATCGCCGCCCTGAAGCCCGACCTCGTCGTCGCCTGGCGCCTCGAGGCCACCGCGGCGAGCCTCGCGCGCCTCGAGTCGCTGGGAATCCCGGTGTTCTACAGCGAGCCGCGCCGCCTCACCGAGATTCCCGAGGCGATCGCGGCGCTGGGCCGCCTCGCCGGTACCGCCGCGACAGCGACCCGGGAAGCCGAGCGCCTGCGCGCCGAGCTCGAGCGCCTGGAGCGCACCTATCGATCGCGCGCGCCGGTGACGCTGTTCTACCAGGTCTCGGAGTCCCCGCTCATGACGCTCGGCGGGCGCCATTTCGTGTCCGACGCCATCCGCGTCTGCGGCGGGCGCAACATCTTCGAGGCCCTCTCCCCCATGGCGCCGATCGTCAACGTGGAGAGCGTGCTGCACGCCGATCCGCAGGCCATCGTCACGGCCCTGCCGGAGGCGGGCGATGCGCGCTGGCGCGCGTTCTGGCTGCGCTTCCCGGCGCTGCGCGCGGTGCGCGAAGGCAACCTCTTCGCCGTCCCGGCAAACGAGATGCACCGCCACGGCCCGCGTGCCCTGGCGGCGACGGCGCTCCTGTGCGAGCGGATCGACGAGGCGCGGCGCGGCGCTCAGTCGATCCGGTAGGCGAGCGACAGGTAGGCGGCGCGGCCCGGCTGCGGGAAGGCGCTATAGCTCGTGCCGAGGTCCCACACCCCGTAGCTGAAATACCGCTCGTCGAAGACGTTGCGCACCTCGAGCGCGGCGCTCCAGCGGCGCGCGAAAGCGTGCTCGAGCTTCACGTCGACGAGCGTGTAGTCGGGCTGGTGGCGGAAGACATTGGCCTGGTCGTTGTCGAAACGCTGGCGGCCGACGTAGCGCGCATCGACGTTGAGGCGGCTGCGCGGCGCGAAGGTCCAGGACACGCCGGCCGTGGCGAGGGCCTCCGGAACGAGCGGCACGCGGTTGCCGCCCACCGCCACCCCGCCGTACTCGCCCGAGCGAAAGCGCGCGTCCAGGAGGGCGAGGGCGAAGCGCAGCTCGAGCGCACGCAACGCGCGCCACGCGGTTTCGAGCTCGACGCCGCTGCGGCGCGTCGGCGCGAGATTGACATTCGCGAAGACGAGCGGGCTGAAGTAGATCTCGTTGTCCAGATCCAGGCGGTAGGCGCTCAGGCGCGCGCGCAGGCCGCGGCGCTCGTATTCGACGCCGAGCTCCCCGCCGGTCGCGGTCTGCGGCAGGAGCAGCTGCGGCGCGCACGGTGGGAAAAAGCAGGCGTTCTCGTCGAACGTCGCGACGCGGAAGCTTTTTCCGTACTTGGCATAGGTCGACAGGCCGCCGCCGAACGCATGGCGCAGGGCGGCCTCGTACGCCTCGAGCGAATGGGTACGCCGGCGATCGTCGACAGGGAAGACCTGCTCGGCGAGGCGCTCCTCGGTGCGCTGCTGGCGCGCACCGAGGACGATCCGGGTCGCGGTCGCGAGCCAAACGCTTGCCTGCGCGTAGAGCGCGCGGCTGTCCTGGTCACCCGCACGCCGGGAGAATGGCGTGCCGGCGGCCTCGGGGGCCGAGGCGCTGAGCGTGTCGTAATCCCAGCGCTCGAGGTCGGCGCCAAGCACCAGCTCGTGGCTGCGGCCGAAGGCGTCGAAGCCGAGCTTTGCCCGCGGGGTGAAGGACCACACGTCCGCGCGCGTATCGGTGAAGAAGCCGCCGAAGGCGGCGAAGAAGGCGCTCGCTTCGCGCCGCCGCAAGGCGAGGTCGGCCGCGAGCTCGTGCTGCCCGAGCATGCGCATGGCCCCCAGGCCGGCATGCGCCCCGCTGCGCTCGCTCCAGTCGTCGGGAGTGAGGGTCTGGCGCGGGTCGGCGGCGATCTGCGCCTCGGTGAGCGCCCCCGGCAGGCGCAGGCGCTGCTCGTGGGCGCCGAGCTTCAGCCAGGCGCGGCCCTCGGTGAGGCGGGCGTCGAGGCGTCCGGCGACGTTCGCCTGACGGTAGCGGTTGTTGCGGCGGTAGCCCTCGGTGTCCTCCGTGGAGAAGGCGAGCGCGCCGCCGAAGCGCTCGCCCTGCCGCTCGATCCCGGCGCGCAGCTCGGTGGTGCCGAAGCCGCCGGCGCGGCCGACGGCATGGCCGCGCGTCGAGCCCGGGGGCGCGGGGCGGGTGACGATGTTGATGGTGCCGCCGGTCGCCCCGCCGCCGTAGAGCACCGCGCCGGCCCCGCGCACGATCTCGATGCGCTCGATGGACTCGAGGGGAATGGCGTTGAGCTGCGCCGGCACCAGCTCGTTCTCCGACAGGCGCACGCCGTCGAGCAGGACGAGCGTGTTCTGGTCGCCGGTCGCGCCGAAGCCGCGCAGGTCGATCTGCTGGTTGGGCGTGCCCGCGTTGTTGCGGATATGCAGCAGCCCGAACAGCGCGAGGAGCTCCGGAAGGTCGGTGGCAGCGCTCCTTCGCAGGGCGTCCGCCGTGATGATCGTGACTCCCACGGGCAATTCGCGCTTCAGGTCGCTGAAGCGGGTGGCGGTGATGACTACGGCGTCGTCCTGGGCGAAACCGGATCCGGCGAACAGGGTGACAAACGCGCAGACTGCGAAACGCAAGAAACCTCCTTGGCGTCATCCCCGACGCCGGCAAGTGGTTGAAGAGGCTTCCAGGCCGGTCTCCGGACTCGCGAGGCATGGGGCTCCGCCTTCCCACGCCGCAGCCGCGGCGCAGTGGCATTGCTGGAGCCCTTCTCTCGCTTACCGTTGCGGGGGCAGTCGAGGCTTCGCACCTCGTTCCCGAACACCTGGCAGCGGTCGACATCATAGCGGGGCAAGGCGCGGCGCATAAGGTCATGGATTACATGCAGAAACGTCCGTTACTACTTGACTCAGCATGGAGTTTGCAACATAGTCCGGCGCGTGGAAGCCGAGTTCACCTCGCTGGAGGCCAAGGTGGCGCAGTTCGTGTCGCTGTGCGAGCGGCTTCGCGAGGAGAACGCGGATTTGAAGGCGCAGCTCGCCGCCGCGCGCAGCGATGCCAAGCGCCTGCACGAGCGAATCGACGGCGCGCGGGCCCGTCTCGAGGGCCTGCTGTCGCGGCTACCGGGCTGAACGGCGCATGACCGATGCGAACACCGTGGAAGTCACCCTTCTCGGCAGGACCTATCGGGTCGCGTGCGAGGAGCGCGAGCGCGAGTCGCTGATGCAGGCGGTCGCCTACCTCGACGGCAAGATGAGCGAGATCCGCAAGTCCGGCAAGGTGATGGGCGCCGAGCGCATCGCGGTCATGGCGGCGCTCAACGTGGCCCACGAATTGCTCGGCGTACGCCTCGGCGCGGGCTTCGACGTCGGGCAGGCGAAACGGCGCCTGTCGGCGATCGAGTCGAAGCTCGATGCGGCGATTGCAAAGCAGGAGAACTTGTTTTAAAAAGGTCCTGTTCCCTGCGGTGTGCGACAGGGCTCATATTTTCCGGACCGATAGCTTCCCCAGGTTGCGGACTCAGTCGTCACTGTTGTGATCGTCCCGCGCCTTCGGCGCGCCGGACGAACCTGAGGTGACCGGAAAGCGACCACCCTGTTTAGCCAGGGTTCGGAAGCGAGCCCACCGCCACGGGCGGGGAACCTTCCTTGAAGAAATTCGGGGTCAGGGTCGTAATTCGAACAAGCGATTCGGCGAATTACGACCCTGACCCCGAATTCACCATCCCCATGAAGTACTGGCTGATGAAGAGCGAGCCCGACGAGTGCTCCATCGACGACGTGCTGGCGGCGCCGGGGCGCAAGACGCCGTGGAGCGGCGTTCGCAACTACCAGGCGCGCAACTACATGCGCGATGAGATGAAGGTGGGCGACGGCGTGCTGTTCTACCACTCGAGCTGCGCCGAGCCCGGCATCGCGGGCCTCGCCGAGGTGGCTTCGGCCGCGTACCCGGACGCGACGCAGTTCGACCGCAAGAGCGATTACTACGATCCCAAGTCCAAGCGCGAGCGGCCGCGCTGGTTCAACGTGGACGTGCGCGCGCTGCGCAAGACGCGGCTGGTGCCGCTCGCCGAGCTGCGCCGCCACAAGCCGCTCGGCGCCATGACGCTGCTGCGCCCCGGCAACCGGCTCTCCATCACGCCGGTGACCGAAGCGCAATGGAAGTACATCACCGGCAAGCTGCTCTGAGCAACGACACCTTTTTGCGCGCGCTCGCGCGCGAGCGCACCGACTACACGCCGACCTGGCTGATGCGTCAGGCCGGGCGCTACCTGCCCGAATACAACGCCACGCGCGCCCGCGCGGGGAGCTTTCTCGCCCTGGCCAGGACGCCAGAGCTGTGCGCCGAAGTGGCGTTGCAGCCCCTGCAGCGCTTCGCGCTCGATGCGGCGATCCTGTTCTCGGACATTCTCACGGTGCCCGACGCCATGGGCCTCGGCCTGAGCTTCGGCGAAGGCGAAGGCCCGCGCTTCGCGCGACCGCTGCGCGACGAGGCGGCGATCCGCGCGCTGGCCGCGCCCGACCCGACGGTCGAGCTGCGCTATGTGCTGGACGCGGTGCGGGTTACGCGCCAGGCGCTCGCAGGCCGCGTGCCCCTCATCGGCTTCGCGGGCAGCCCGTTCACCCTCGCCTGCTACATGGTCGAGGGCGGCGGCAGCGACGACTGGCGCACGCTGAAGGCGCTGCGCCATGCGCGCCCCGAGCTGCTCCACCATCTGCTGGAGGTGAATGCCCGCGCATTGACGGACTATCTCAACGCGCAGATCGCCGCCGGCGCGCAGGCGGTGATGCTGTTCGACACCTGGGGCGGAGCGCTCGCCTACGAGGACTACGAGCCGTTCTCGCTGCACTACTCGAAGAAGGTCCTCGAATCGCTGTCGCCGGTTCCGCGCATCCTCTTCACCAAAGGCGGCACGCCGTGGCTCCCCGCGATGCTCGCTTGCGGTGCACAGGCCATCGGCCTGGACTGGACGAGCGACCCGCGCGGCGCGCGGCAGCTCGCGGCCGGACGCGTCGCCCTGCAGGGCAACCTCGATCCGGCGGCGCTGTTCGCGCCGGCCCCGCGCGTGCGCGAGGCGGTGCGGCGCGTGCTCGATGCGTTCGGCCCGGCGCCGGGACATGTGTTCAACCTCGGCCATGGCATTCTTCAGAAAACGCCGATCGATTCGGTCGCGGCGCTAGTAGACGAAGTGCGCGCTTACAGCACCGCCATGCGAACGAAAGCGGCCGGAAGCACTTGACTTATGCACATTTTTTGGCGCGCCTCGGGATTTTCCCGGCAGCGCCGGCCGCGCCGGATCGGGGCGATGTAAGTTCCTGAATATAAACCGTAAACAGCATAGCTGGACCGAGGCCACCGCTGCTATGGCGGCGCCGGAACGCCGTGTTACGCCGGCATGAAGCGGTTACCCACAAAGTTATCCACAGCGCCTAAGTGCTTATCGGGCCGCGAGATTTCGTGCGTCCGGGTGGCGCTGGGGGTGCCGCTGCCGAAGCTCTTCGAGTACACGCTCCCGGTCACGCTGCAAGCGCAGCCCGGCGACCGCGTCGTCGTGCCGTTCGGTGCGCGCTCTCAACTCGGCGTCGTGCTCGAAGCTGAAGCCATCAGCAAGCTTCCTGAAAGCAGGTTGAAAGCGGTCAGCGCGGTGCGCGACGACGCCCCGCGGCTTTCGCCCGCGTGGCTCCAGTTCATGCGCTTTCTCGCCGGCTATTACCACCGGCCGCTGGGCGAGACGATCCTGGCGGCGCTGCCGCCGCGTCTGCGCTCGGTGAAGCCGCTGCCGCGCAAGGCCCTCGCCGACGTCGTGGAGACTCCCGGCACGCACTTCGTTCCCCCGCACGCGCTCACCGCGGCGCAGCGCGCCGCGGCCGAGGAGATCACGGCGGCGCTCGGGCGCTTCGCGCCGTTCCTGCTGCATGGCGTGACCGGAAGCGGCAAGACCGAGGTGTACCTGAACCTGGTGGCCGAGGTGCTTCGCCGCGGCGGACAGGCGCTGGTGCTGGTGCCCGAGATCAGCCTGACGCCGCATCTCGAGGGCCGCTTTCGCCAGGCCTTTCCGCAAACCCGGCTCGCGCTCATGCATAGCGCGCTCCAGGACGTGGCCCGCACCGCCGCCTGGCTCGACGCCGCGTGCGGCCGCGCCGGCATCGTGCTCGGCACGCGCCTCGGGGTGCTCGCGCCGATGCCCAGGCTCGCGCTCATCATCGTGGACGAGGAGCACGATTCCTCCTTCAAGCAGCAGGAGGGGCTGCGCTATTCGGCGCGCGACGCGGCGGTGTACCGCGCGCGCCTCGGCGGGTGCCCCGTCATCCTCGGCACGGCGACGCCGTCCCTCGAGAGCTGGCATAACTGGCGCACCGGCCGGTACGTGCGCATCGAGCTCGCCGAGCGCGCAGCCCCGGGGGCTCGCCTGCCCGCGGTGCGCACCGTCGACACGAGCCGCGAGCCCCCGGAGCTCGGGCTCACGCGCACCCTTTGCACGGCTGTCGCCGAGCGCCTGGCGCGCGGCGAGCAGAGCCTGCTCTTTCTCAATCGCCGGGGCTATGCGCCGGTGCTCGCCTGCGAGGCGTGCGGCTGGAGCGCCGGCTGCTCGCGCTGCACGGCGCGCCTCGTGCTGCATGCGGCCGACCACCGGCTGCGCTGCCACCATTGCGGCGCGGAGGCGGCCGTTCCACGCGCCTGCCCCACCTGCGGCAACCCGGACTTGCGGCCCCTCGGCCGCGGCACCCAGCGCATCGAGGAAACGCTGCTCGAGCGCTTTCCCGGGGCCCGCGTGGTGCGCATCGACCGCGACAGCGCGCGGCGCCGCACCGAGCTGCAACAGACCCTCGAAGGCCTGCGCCGGGGCGAAGGCGACATCCTCGTCGGCACGCAGCTCCTCGCCAAAGGGCACGACTTTCCGAGCCTCACGCTGGTGGGCGT